>JBBSFO010000173.1:0-8845 GCA_038238655.1 Thermomicrobiales bacterium
AACGCGGCACGCTTCGGCACATTCGCCCCGACGGTGCTGACGGGATACAATCTGTCGAACCACAGCGGTGGGTTTATCGAGGATGCGCCGGAGCGAGACGCCTTATTGCGGGACATTTACCTAAAGTACCGGGCCGAGACGATCGCGGAAACCGGGTCACATGTCACAACGATCTGGGCCGCGCGACCGGAAATGCTCGCCCGCACCGGGCTGACGAACGCGCAACTCTCGCAGGCCCTCGCGTCACTTTCACTGCGTCTCTTCGCCCATCATCCGGTGCAGTATGCGGCGAGCGTGGCGGGTAGTTGGCTGCGGTTCTGGAATTCGCCGGGCGAGTGGCGCTGGCAGGGCGCGGACAATACGGTGGTCGGCAGCATCGTCGGCGCGCTCTGGATGGCGCAGCGATGCGGCTTAATCGTCGTGAACGCGCTCTTTCTCCTGCTCACGGCGGGTGCGATGTGCAGCCGCAGACTGCGGGCATGGTGGCAGCCATCGCCGTTACTCATCACCCTCTGCGCGGTGGTCTGGGCAACCTCCGTGGTGCAAGCGCTATTGGAATCGGGCAGCAACACGCGCTTCGGCGTCCCGACCCAGCCGTTTGTCGCATTTGTCGTGATCGTTTCCGCATGGAGTCAGATGGCGGTCTGATCGCGTCGTTCACGAAACGTTCATCATGCACCGTTTGACGGCAGTGCGCCAATCTCCTACGCTCCTTGAAGACCACATTGCGCGACAGGTCGAAAGGACGGTCCGATGCATTTTCCCCACTGGATACGCATGGCCCCGCAATCGCGGCGACGGATGGCAAGCCTCGTGATGCTCTTCGCCCTCATTACTGGCAGCGCGACGAGTGGCGCGGTCGTGTTGATCGGCAAGCAGGCGGAGGGGTGGTTCCTCGTGCCGACGAATCAGTCGGTGCGCGCCGTCGGGAACGTGACCATGCTCGATCAACGCCCCGTGGATATGGCGCTCCGACCGGACGGCACACAACTCGCCGTGATGACCACCAACCTCACCTACCTCCTCAACCCCGCGACGGGCGAGATCACGCAGCAATTCGACAAGCAGGATCGCAATGTCGCGGGTTTGGCGTACAGCCCGGATGGCGCACACCTTTACTACGCGAAGGGCAAGGATCATAAGATCGGCGTCGCCGCGATTGACGCGGGCGGCAAGGCAACCGTCGAGGGCGACATTGACACCGGCGCGAAGACCTGGCCCGCCGGCCTTTCCGTCGGCTCGGATGGGACGACACTGTATGTGGCGCTTTTCGGCACGAACAGTATGGGCATCATTGCTCTCTCCGACCGGACGGTGAAGAAAACCCTGCCGGTCGGCAGTTCGCCCTTCGGCGCGTACGTCTCGCCGGACGGCAAGGCCGTGTACACAAGCAACTGGGGTGGCCCGCTCCCCCAAGCGGGTGACGCCGTTGATCCCCTTTTCCCCGTAAAGGTGGATCCGAAGACGGGCGCGTCCTCCGCCGGTTCGCTCTCTGTTTACGATGTCGCGGCGGACACAATGCGCCCGGAGATCGCCGTTGGGCTGCATCCGACAGCGATGGTCTTCAGCAAGGAATCGTCGCGGCTCTACGTCGCGAACTCGAACGACGACACGATCTCCGTCCTCGACCTAACGGCAGCGAGCGGCGCGAACCCCGAGATCGAGCGCATCTCCGTGCGCCCAAGCGGGCTGCCCTTCGGTTCGATGCCCAATGGTCTCGCCCTCAGCCCCGATCTGACGACGCTCTACGTCGCTAATGGCGGTAACAATGCCGTCGCCGTCATCCGTCTCGACAGCCGCGCCCGCCCGCCGGGGACGTATAGTGGCCCGAATGCCGATGCCCCCGCGACGAGTGTCGTGACCGGTTTTATTCCCACCGAGTGGTACCCCATCGCCGTCACCGTTTCGGCGGACGGGAAGAAACTCGCGATCGCGAACAACAAGGGCGAAGGGTCGCTCGGCACACCGCAGCGCGCGATCGCGAATGGTGGCAAGAGCGTCTTTAGTTTGACCGGCAGTGTCACATTCGTGGACGTGCCGAATGCCGATCAACTCGCTACCTACACCGCGCAGTTCAATGAGAACAATCAGTATGCTGCGGCGCTCGCCGATTCGCTCCAACCGCCGCGTGCCGATGCCGCCCCCGTGCCCGTACCCGCACGCATCGGCGAGCCGTCCGTCTTCAAGCATGTCTTCTACATCATTAAGGAAAACCGGACGTACGATCAGATCTTCGGGGATATGGGCAAGGGGAACAGCGAGCCAAAACTGGCGCAGTTCCCGCGCAAGGTATCGCCCAATCATCACGCCCTCGCGGATCGCTTTGGCTTGCTGGACAACTACTACGCGAGCAGCGTGAACAGCGCGGACGGCCATCAATGGACGGACGAGGCGGTCGCCAATGTCTTCGCTGAGCGCGTCTATGGGTTTTTCCCCACGAATAACCCGATGGGCGTCACGTCGTACGGCAACAGCTCGCTCGACCTGCCGCCTGACTCACTCTGGAGCAATGCCCTCAATCACAATGTTTCACTGCGCAACTATGGCGAGGGCGGCATCAATACCGTGACGCGGGATGGTCAGGACGTGCAAAAACTCGATTGGAGCGCGCTCTACAAGGACTGGCGGGATAAGACCGGCCTGTTCACGTACACCGCGAACGCGATCACGCCGCCCTTGCTCATCACCGAGGATCATGCCTACCCCGCCTTCGAAACGGCCATTTCCGACCAAATCCGCGCGGACGAGTGGCAGCGCGAGTTCGATACGTATGTCGCGAATGGCACCTTGCCACAGTTGAGCGTCATCTGGTTGCCGGACGATCACACCTCCGGCACGCAACCGAGCGCGCCCACGCCTTCGGCACAGGTCGCGGACAACGACTTCGCACTTGGCAGAATCATGGACAGCCTCAGCCACTCACCCTACTGGAAAGACACGGCGGTCTTTGTCACCGAGGACGACGCGCAGAACGGCGTGGATCATGTGGACGGCCACCGCACGGTCGGCATTGTCGCCAGCGCCTACAATACGCAGGGGATCGTAGACAGCACGCTCTATAACCAGACGAGCATGGTGCGCACGATTGAGCAGATTCTTGGCCTGCCACCGATGAATCAGTTCGACCTCACCGCGCCCCTAATGACGACCCTCTTCACTGACGCGCCTGATCTGACGCCTTATACGGTGATCCCGAACCAGATCCCGCTCGACACCCTCAATAGCCAGGCAAGCGCAGCGACCGGGCAGGCACGCGCGGATGCACAGGTCTCGGACTCACTCAACTTCAGCGTGCCGGACGCCACCGACCCCGCGATCCTCAACCCGATCATCTGGCGCGCGACGATGGGCGACCGCCCCTACCCACATTTCGCGTGGGAAAAGACCACCCCTACCAACCGCGACGACGATGACTGAACCGGCAAGGCGGCGCGGGAAACCTAACCCCCCTCCCCTTCCCGCGAGGCAGGGGAGGGGATTCTCTGAAACACCGAGGCGTTCCTGTAACACCCCGATCCCAAGAAGGCTCACTCCTCTTCCTCGCGGGAAGGGGCCGGGGGGTGGGTTCTTTCCCTGATGTCGGTGGTACCATACGCTCCTCGGTCCGGTCTTCCCTCGCAAGGAGAGATACCCCATGACAGCACAGACTACACAGCGCCCCGTCCATCTCGTCGGCAGCGTCCCTCTCGCCAATGAGGAAGCGGTCTTTCGCGCGGCGAGCACGATCCTCGGCGATCACGTCCGGCGCATCCCGGACGGCGAAACGGGCATCCGCACGAACTGGATCGGCTGGCAAACGGCCGTGTTCGCGCGTACCCCGGCGCTGGAACCGGTGCCGGACACCGGGAAGGAGTACGGTCAACTGGTGCAGTACCGTCTCCGCCCCGACGCCGCCGAAGGCGATCTCGCCTTCGACAATCTGGGCTACGCCGACGCCGCTATCGTGTCCTATCAGACCTTCGTGCGGCTGAAAGGGGAAGGGACGATCCCCGCCGCAACGCGCTTCCTCGTCTGCCTGCCGACGCCGCTCGCCCCGGTCACTGCGTTCATCGAGCGCGACTCGCAGGTGGCGGTCGAGCCGCCGTACGAGGCGCAGATGCTGGCGGAAGTAGATCGCATTTGCGCGGCAATCCCGCACGATCAACTGGCGATCCAGTGGGATACCGCCGTTGAATTTGCGATTTTGGAGAGTGTTGGCTGGCAGTCGCATCTCGACGACGTGCGCGGCGGCATCATTGACCGGCTCGTACGGATCGGCGCGCATGTGCCGACGGACGTGGAGATGGGCTACCATCTCTGCTACGGCGATGCGGGCCACCAGCATTTCGTCCAGCCGAAGGACGCCGCGAACCTTGTCGGCGTCGCCAACGACGTTTCTGCCCGCGTCCAACGCCCGATCAACTGGATCCACATGCCGGTACCGCGCGAGCGGGACGACGAACCGTTCTTCGCGCCGCTTGCGAACCTGAAACTGCACCCGGAAACGGAACTCTACCTCGGCCTCGTCCATTATACGGACGGCGTGGAAGGTGCGCGCAAGCGAATCGCGGCGGCGCAGCGTTTCGTGCTGACGTTCGGCGTTGCCACCGAGTGCGGCTTTGGTCGCCGCCCACCGGAAACGGTCGCCCCGCTCATGGAAATCCATCGCGACGTCGCGAGTGGTACGAACAGTTAAGGAAGCGCAGGCGTTCGACGCCCTGTTCACAGCAGCTGCGAGAGCTTCCAGCCGTCGCCTTCTTTGATGTGTGCGTGGAGTATCTCCGAGCAGGGTTTATCATCCGCTACGAGCGTACCAGATTGGCAAACACGAAGGCTTACCTGTGCTGCCCGCCGCCTACTGCCTGCTACCTACTACAACGGCGCGTGTCGTTTGAGATCGAGGTAGGTGTCAATCAACGCGCCGCTGAGGCGGTCGGCGGGGACATCGAGGGTTTCGATGCCGCGACCGCCAATGGTGGCGAGGAGCAGGGCGCGTTCGCGTCCGAGCCGTTCCGCCGCGACGCGCGAATAGATGGCGTCCGAATCGGTGGGCGATTGGTGGGCGAGGGCGTCCAGTTCGGGATCGCGCAGCGTGACGACGACGACGCGATGACGCGCCGCGGCAGATACCAGCGTCGGGACGAGGGCACGCGGGGTGTACGAGTCGGTAATGTCGGTAAGCAGGATGACGAGCGAGCGCTGCGGGCGGTGGGCGGCAAGAGCAGTGAAGACTTCCCGATAGTCGGTCGCGGTTGGCTGGACGCGGACGGTATAGAGCGATTCGAGCAGCACGCCCGCCTGTCGCGGCCCGGAGGCGGGCGGAACGTAGACCTCCACGCGATCCGCGAAGGCGAGCAGACCGACCCGATCCCCCTGCCGCGCGCCGATATGAGCGACGAGTAGCGCGGCGTTGACCGCGACATCGAGCTTCGTCAGATCGCCGACCGGCGCGCCCATTAACCGACCTGCATCAAGCAGCAGCATGACATTCCACGCCCGCTCCGCCTCGAAGGTGCGGGCAATCGGCTTGCCCCGGCGGGCGGTCGCTTTCCAGTCTATGCGGCGATACTCGTCGTCCGGCGTATACTCGCGTAGCCGCTCGAACTCGCTCCCTTCGCCGGGGCGGCGGGTGCGGCGCAGGCCGGTCGCCGCGCGCAGGAAGCGGCGTGCGGCGAGGTCGTGCGTGCGAATTGCGCGGATATTCGGATACACGCGGATCGGATCGTCGAGCGTCACCGACCGCTGCCGCACGAGAAGATTGCGAACGCCGGGGATGCGGAGCGTGACCGGGCCGAACGCATACTGCCCGCGCTGACCGGGCCGGAGAGTGTAGGCGATCTCGTCCGGCTCGCCGCCGGGCGGCAGGATCGCCGTGAAGAATGGTCCCGGTGTGATCGCGCACTGGGGCGGCGGTTCCTCTCGTACCTGCACGACGAGCGGCACCGCCCGCCTATGCGCGGAGCCGACCTTGAGCGTGATTGGGTTCGCCGTGCCGACCGAAAGACGCGGCTCATGCTCGCGCGACACGGTAATCGCACCGGCAGGCGGCACACTCCGGCTATCAAGGACAATCAGTGCAACGATGCCGACAAAGAGCGCCCCCGCCACCCAAACGAGCGTCCCCACCCAGATCGCGAAAAAAAGCGGCACCGCCACCACCGCCAGCAGCCCAACCCCCCGCCGCGTCAGCATTGCATCGGGAGGAAAACGGAGCGCAGAGGACACAGAGGACGCAGAGAGCGCAGAGGAGAAAAAAGCATGTTCAAAGGTCGGACTATCAGTGGCCGAAACTGCGACAACGCTTTCCTCATATTGCTTCTCTCTGTGCGCTCTGCGCCCTCTGCGCTACTCCAGCTTCTTTCCGTTGCCGAAGCGGCGTTGCCAGCGTTGTTTGCGAACGCGGAGTAGGCCCTTGATGTCTTCCATCGCGGTTTTGCGGATATTGACGCGGCTGTCGAGATCTTCCACCCAAACAACGGGGACTTCGTAGATGCGCAGGCCGCGCTCCTCCGCGAGCAGGAGGAGTTCGGTGTCGAAAAACCATTCCTGGTTCTGTACGAGCGGCAGGAGTTGTTGCGCGTCGGTGCGGCGAATCGCCTTGAAGCCGCATTGCGCATCCGAAAAGCGATTGTGGCAGAGCACCTTAATCATCAGGTTGTAGCAGCGCGAGATAATCTCGCGCTTCCACTGCCGCGTCACCATCGCGTTGCGCAGCAACCGCGAGCCGATGGCGAGATCGCTGTGCCCGGTGATGATCGGTGCGACGAGCGGCAGGAACGATTCGAGGTTCGTGGAAAGGTCTACATCCATGTACGAGACGACATCCGCATCGCTGGCGAGCCACGCCGTCCGCAGGGCGCGGCCTCGTCCCTTTTGGTCGAGGTGCAGCGCGTGGACCTGGTCGCACTCCGCCGCGAGTTGCTCCGCGAGTTTCCACGTCCCGTCCGTGGAGGCATTGTCCGCGACGGTGATTTGCCACTGATACGGGAAATAGCGAACGAGATAGGAACGGAGCGTTTCGACGCTCTGGCGGAGGACGTGTTCCTCGTTGTAGACAGGAATGACGATCTCCACCCGTACCTGTGACGCGTCGCGCACGTCCGCTGCCATCCATCCCTCCGATAGTTTGCGATTATTGCAGGCACGATCCCCGGCACGGATGCCCCGCAGGCGAGGACGGTCGGCATACGCGCATTTTCCTTGCCAGAGGATAGCATACGCACGGCCAGTACGCCGCGATGAGCGACAAGCAATGAGATTGCATACCCAGCACCACGAAGCTACGGTACACTATGCCGCATGAGGAGAGACGAACCGGCGACAACCCATGGGAAACTCCCGCGCTTTGCATTCCATGTCGGGAGGCGCGATCAACTGCTCGGCGCACTGGTCGTCGTGCTGTCGGCGCTGGCGGTCTTCGGGCGGGCAATTGGGCTGACGGATGTGCTCGTTTTCGTGATCGGCGGCGCGGCGCTCGCCATCCTCGCGTACGGCATCGGTGTCGCGACCGATGAACTCGGCTCGACCGCCGGGCCACGCGTTTCGGGCATCCTCAATGCCACCTTCGGGAACATCGCGGAACTGGTGATCGCGGGCTTCGCGCTCCGGGCAGGGCTGTTGGAAATCGTGCGCGCTTCGATTGCGGGCAGTGTACTCGGCAATACACTCCTGGTCCTCGGCCTGTGCATGTTCGTCGGCGGCTGGCGGCACGGCGTGCAGCAGTTCTCGCGCGTCGCGGCCTCGATGAACGGCACGCTCCTGCTGCTTGCCGCGACGGGACTGATTGCCCCCGCGCTCCTGCTAACGACGGGCGTCGGGATTGACGGCGGCAAGGAGCAGCATCTCTCGATTGTCGTCTCCATCGTCCTACTTATCGTCTACCTCGCCAGCCTGCGTTTCTACCTGACGACACCCGAAGCGGGCGGGGCGGAACGCGCCTCGGAACCTGCCCACTGGGGCTGGGGGAGCGCGACGATTATCCTCGCCATCCTCGCGCTCGTCACCGCGCCGGTGGCGGACGCCTTCGTCGCGGTGCTGGAACCGACCGCGAAGACGCTCGGGCTGCCCGAACTTTTCCTCGGCCTCGTCATTGTGCCACTCGTCGGCAATATCCCGGAAAACCTTGTCGGCCTGACCGTCGCGTGGCGGGGCGACATGGATTTCGCAATGGTGATCGCGCTCGGCTCGTCCTTGCAAGTCGCCCTGATGGTCGGGCCGGTGCTCGCGCTCCTTTCGCCCCTGCTCGGCCACCGGATGACGCTCGTCTTCGCTCCGGTGGAGATCGTCGCCATCGCGGCGGGCGTGCTCATCACTGCCATCGTTTCGGTGGATGGCGAAAGTACGTGGATCGAGGGATTGGCCCTCATCGCCGTCTATATCATCTTCGCCGCCGCTATCTATGTCTGGCCCATCGGCGCGTTTTAGATCGCAGAAAGACTGCATACGCCGATCATGCATCGCCAGCGGTCGTGCGAGCGACGTGGTCGCGGGCATCGTCCGGCGACCCGACCGCGCCGGGCGGCGACGGCGAGGGCGATCCAGAAAACGAGGAAGAAATCGAGGATGGTGAGATAGAGCGCGACCTGGAAGCCGGGCAGAAAGAGCGGCCAGAACGCCGTCAGCGACCGCGCGGGCCAGATGCCCAACGTGCGCCGCGCGAGCAGATAGATGAGCAACGCCGTCGCGAGGTCCGCTACCGCGGGGCCGATCCGCACATTGCCGAGCAGGTAGAAGGGAATCTCCGCAAACAGTCTACCGGGGAAATAGGTGTACGTCGGATAATTCGCCGCGCTCGCCTGATGATCGTAAACCCACGTCGGCACATGCGTATAGGGATTCATGCCGTGCAACAGGAAATACACGCCCT
>JBBSFO010000174.1:0-8841 GCA_038238655.1 Thermomicrobiales bacterium
ATCTTTATTCCCTCAGATACGTGCCGTGGGATCGATCATCCCTGGGTGCCAGGGCGGCTCCCAAGCAATCGCCAGGTCCACCCGGTCCACCCCCTCCATCCACTGGAGTGCGTTGTGGACCGCCGTGGTAATGATTTCATGCAGCGGACAGCCCCGCGTCGTCAGCGTCATCGTCACGCGTACGGTCCCGCCACTGATCGCGATGCCGTAGATCAGGCCGAGCGTGACGATGTCCAGCCCCAGTTCCGGGTCGATGATCCAGCCCAGCCGCTGCACGACGGCGGCGCGATTGACAATGGGTGCAATGGTTGCGGTCATCTCACTCTCCTTGCCCTCCATGAAACGAGGATGAGATGAGTATCGCACAAACGAACGGGTGCAATGGTTGCGGTCATCTCACTCTCCTTGCGGTGCCGAAGTGATCACGCGGTTCGCCCGCGCCGTCCGATGCTCCGGGGCGCGCGTTGATCCCTGATGCGGCAAGAGGACGACGACCAGGGCGCCGAAGAGGCCAATCGCCCCCAGTGCGGCGACGAGCGCACCGACCTGGATGATCGCCTGACGATCAGACAAGAACCCCGCCGCAGTGGTGACGACACCGGTCGCGTACGCCGCGATCGCACCGGTGGCCGCACGCCGGGGGAGCAGATCGCGAAGTAGCGGAACCGGGCGCCGACCCATCCCGTTGCCGTAGCGCGCGAGCCAGACGAGGAATGGGACGATCTTCGTGAGGTGCGCGCCGATCGCGAGGCCGCACCACCCGGCGATGGCGACGTAGCCGTACGTCAGCAGCCACGGCGAACTGCTTGCGCCGAACCGATGCGCGGGCAGTCCCGTACTCCATACGGCTCCCAGCAGTGCGGCGACGCCGAGACAGGCCATTGCTCCCCACATCGCGATGATCGTCAGGTCCATCCGTCGGCGCCGCAGACGATAGAGGTGCGCCATGTCGAACAGGTACACGCCGCACCCTGCCGCCAATCCCCAGGCAATCGCACTGACCAGCACGCCGGGAGCATTGGCGAGCAACGCGGTCACGAGCAGCACGAGGAGCGCGATCATTGCCCCGAGGTTCCAGCGCGCCAGTGTGCTCGTCGGTGCGGGCGCAATGGCGAACATCGGCACGAGGCGATAGGAGACGCCCATCAGGAGGAACGTCAGCCAGCCGACGCCACCGAGGTGGACGTGGACCGCGAGCAGGTGCGGCGGGATGGGGAACCAGCCGAAGTGCCAGTCGAGCGCGAAGGTCAGGCCGACACCGACGGTGACGAGCAGCATGCCAAATGCGGCGAGGATGTACCATCCCGCCGTGTCCCACTGCGTTGCGGTGCGGAGGACGCCGCCGATGATCGCGAGGAAGAGCAGCACCGCCAGCACAACGCTCGTGCCGCCAACCGCCAGCAAGCCCGGCTCACCTCGGAGGAAACCCATCACCATCGCGATCCAGCCGGCCGTGTAGAGTGCCCCCTGCGTGAGGCCGAGCCGCCCGTCCGCAGCCTCGGCGACGAAGATCACCGGCGCCATCTGGTAGAGCGCGCCCATCATCGTCGCCACCACACCGCCGAGGACGAGCAGGTGCGTGACGGCGAGTGTCGCCGTGGCGCGATAGGAACCGGTCACCTGCCCGGCATGGGCGGCGAGCAGCAAATGCGCCGCCGCGAGCGCGAGGGGACCGGAGAGGAGGAACGGCAGGGGCAGCCACGACACGGGCGCGTGGCGCGGGTTGATGCCAGCAAACATCGTTATACTCCCGCTACGTCGCCGTCTTGCCGATGCGGATCACCCAGACCTCCGGTCCCTCTTGTTCCGGCTCCCAGGTCACTTCCCCCGTCCGCTCGGCGGCGAACTGGTACTTGAGCGGCTTCGGATCGTGGTCGTTGAAGAGCCGGAGCGCCGCGCCGGGGCGGAGCGCATCGAAGGTGGCGAAGATGCGGGCGTGCCGGTCGCGCGGGGCGAGCTCGCGCACATCGAGCGTCACCGGCTCGGGGTTCTCCGTCCATGGTGCTGCGTCCGGCTCGATGATCTCCGCCTCTGTGACTGCCGCACGGGTGACGAGCAAGACGAGATCGGTCTCCGCCGTCGCACCGTGGACGACATGCGCGGCGAGCGGCAAAAGCAACCCAGACCGCGCGGGATACGAGGTATGCTCCGCCGTCAGCGTGCCCTCCCCGCGCAGCACCTGAATGGTGATCGGCGTCGCCACCCGGTGCTCCCGCAACCGCTGGCCCGCGCGCATGCCGATCAGGAGCACCTGCCCTGGCAGCGTCGTCTCCAATTGTACCGTGGCGGGGTGCTGGTGATCGAAGCGCACCTGCCGTTCGAGGGAAATCGGCTGGATGTCCGTGTGCGTGTCCGAGCCATCTTCCGGGCGATCACCCGCTATTGTCGTTGGGCCGGGCACGCCGCCACGTTGATCGTGCATGGTCGCTTCCTTCTCATTCCGCCACCTGGGCACTTCCCGCGCGGCATTCATCTCTCCCCACTACGATAGCGTACGCGCGCATACGGCGCTGTGAGAAATGTCACAGACCGCAGGGCGTCGCGCGCGTTAGGATGGACATGGAGGTGTCGAACCTCTCGCGGCGGCCCCGCATACGGGCAGTGGGCAACGACGCCCCGCCGCGTCCTTCGGTGATGAGGAGCGGTGACCGGTGGCGAACTATATCACCGTGGCGCAGGTGGGGGAGATTCCCGACGGCGGGCGCAAAGTCGTCGCGGTCGATGAGACGTACGTGCTGATTGCGAATATCGGCGGCGAGCATTTCGCCATCGAGGATGTCTGCACGCACGACGGCAACGAACTCTCGGATGGCCTGATCGAGGATCACACGATCGAATGTTCCCGCCACGGCGCCATCTTTGACTTCCGCACCGGGCGCGGCACCTTTCCGGCGGTCAGGCCCGTCGCGACCTATCCCGTTCGCATCACGGGCGATGACGTGCAAATCGCAGTCGGTGGGTAGCGATCCCGGATGGCGGCAGCGGCGCGGTGGGGAAGAATAACGAGGATTCGTAGCGTGCGTGGAGATAGTGGAGGTCGCAATGCCAGCAGATATCTTGCTCCTGCTCATCGCGCTTGTGTGCTTCATTGGGACAATTTACGCCCTTCGTGGGGCGAACCGGCTGCGTGACGATGAAGTATCCAAACAAGGACAGATGCCGGGGGAAATCGGCTTCGGTGATGCATTCACACGGTTCTGTAACCCACTCTTCGATGGCGTGGCGAAATGGCCTCGGCAGAGACGCAAACCGAGATAACAGTATCCTGTGCCTGGCAGGTCAAATCCCGCCCTGCCCATTTCAAATTGAGCCACTACCCGAAGGGACAGATTCCATTGCGGATGAGGAGACGTGACCGATGAGAGCGCAACGAATCGTGGACGTGCGTGAGGATATTGGCCGGGGCGACGAGCCGTTCGATCGGATCATGCAAGCCGTCGCGGCCTTGGAAGACGATCAGGAACTGGTCGTGGTGAACGTCTTCGAACCGGTGCCGCTCTACGGCGTGCTCGCCCAGCAGGGCTTCTCCCATGAGACGACCAAGACAGCCGAAGGCGACTGGCGGGTTACATTCCGCCGTGCCAACGTATGATGGGAAGGCACCAGCACGCTACCGCGCTTCCGCAGCGTCGTGCCCTCAGTTCAATCAGCCGCTGTCGTGGGAGATTCTTGTGTGCTCCGACTGCATGCGCTCACTGAACGATCAGGGCGGTGACCATGCCGAACATGCCCATCTCCCCCTCCGCGTGTGAGAGGATATGGCAATGCCAGGCCCACGCCCCCACCTCGGTGCACTCGACGATCGCCTCGATTCGCTGGCCGGGCGCGATATTGACGGTGTCGCACTTGTATGGCGTATTCAGGTAGCCGTCCTGCCCGATGATCGTCATCGGCATGCCGTGCAGGTGCATCGGGTGGATCATCAACCCTTCGTTCATGTACCGGATCAGGAGCCGCGTTCCCTGTTTGACCGTGATCGCCTCGGTGGCCGGAAAGCCCTTGCCATTGAGGGTGAAACCGAGCGGCCCGTCATTGAGGATCATCGTATATTCCTGGTCGAACGCGGGATACGCGCTCCGGTCCTTCGGCTCGATAATGAAGGCGCCGAGCAAGCCCTTCGTGACCTGCAAGGCGCTGTTCATGTGCGAGTGATACATGTGCGAGCCGGGGTTTTTGGCCGTGAACTCGTAAGTGAAGGATTCGCCCGGATTGACCGGTGGCTGGGTGATGAAGGGCACGCCGTCCATCGCGTTGGGAATGACCAGCCCGTGATAGTGGATCGCGGTCGCTTCATCCAGTTCGTTCTTCAAGATGACGCGGACGTTGTCCCCTTCCGTGACACGGATCTGCGGGCCGGGCACGACACCATTGTAGGCGTACGCCTCGACCATCTGGCCGGGCGTCACCTCCCATTGCACCGGCTTCGCGGTCAGATTGAAGACCTTGACGCCGTCCTGCATCGTGTAAGTCCATGCGCTGCCCGCCCCGGAGCGTTTGTGGCTGGGCGAGGAAGGTCTTGACGCCTGCCTCGTGCATCTGGCTCATTGCCTGCCAATCTTTGGCCGGCGCCTGCGTCGCGTCGGCGGCGGCACCGGAAGACGCAATGGCTGTGGTCATGCCTGGCATGTCATGCATCCCGGCCATCACCGTTCCACTCGCGGCGGGCGTGGCGGCCGACGCCTGGACCGCTGCCGATAGCGGCCCGCTCCCCGCGTTGCGCGCCGCATTCGTCGCGTACGGTGCATTCTCGATCTGACCCACCTGATTGCCACAGGCGACGAGGACGCCCAACCCGCCCGCGCCAACCGCGCCCGCGAGAATCCGTCGCCGTGAAAGAACCGCATCGTTCGCCATCGTCCATCACTCCCTTGTGTCCGGATGGCGCCATTGCCATCCCCATCGTGTGGCAGCATCGCCACACTCTATTGCCGCACCGACAATCCCTCGTGTGGCGTGACCGAGCCGTCGCAGTCCTTGCATCGGTGTGAAAAAACCGTTGAAAAATGTGTCACCGAAGAGCGCGCGCAGGATGGACAGACGGCACTGCTCCCCAAGGAGGGCATGCGCGTGCCTCTGTTTGTGCACCGGGAAACCAACGGGTCGTGACCGATGACCGGCTGCGGAGGGATCACGCTCGGGAGAACCAAGCGTTGGAGTCGCCGATTACTCATTATGACGCCCTCCTTGCACCGGCGTCGGTGCGCGCGGTGGGACGCCGGCGTCCCATCCGCATCCAGTGTAGGCGCTGCACCGCAAAGAGTTTGTGAAAAATATCACATTTCGGCGGTAAATGTGGCGAGGCGCTCTCGATCGAGGATCGTGATGTGGCCGCTCGCCATACGGATCACGCCCTCCCGTTCGAGGATGTGGAGCGACCGATTGACCATCTCCCGCGCGGCGCCGACGGTGGCTGCCATCTGCGTCTGGGTCTGCTCATGGGGCTCGTCGAGCAGCGTGCGCGCGACCCGACCGATGACGGGACGGAAGGCGAGGTCCTCGACGATCTCCGTGAGATGCCGGTTGCGCGCGGCGAGCATTGCCAGGGCGGTCTCTGTCAAGCGGGGGATGGTCCGCAGGAGGGTGCGGAAGTCCGCGGCGGGGAGCATGTACAGCAGGACATCGGTGAAGGCCTCGGCGCTCGCCGGATAGGGGCCGCCATCGAAGAGAGGGACCTCCGCGAACGTCTCCCCGGGATCGGCGAAGAGGAGGGTCTGCTCGCGCCCGCCGGGCGACCGCTTCACCACGCGCACCACGCCGCTGCCGACGAGGAGGAGCGCGTATGCCGGCTCCCCCTCGGAGAAAATGATCGCCCCGCGGGGATACCGACGGGAGCCTATCCGTGCCCCGACTGCGCCCCTCTCTTCCGCGGTGAGCGACGCGAAGAGCGGGTGTGCCGCGAGCAGCGCGGGGAGGTTCGGTGAGGACATCGCCAGCAACCCTCCGGCGTTGCATCGCACGGGATGCACGGCAGACAACGCTGCCAGCATACGCTCCGCATCGTGATCGGACAAGCAATCGCCGGTTCATCCGCCACGCCTTATTGCCCCCGCGCGATCACATCAGGGAGAACACCTGCTCCGCCGTATCAACAATCAACGCGCCAATCGCGAGCGATGACGTGGCGGCGGGAGAGGGCGCATTGCGTACATGCAACGCGCCGCCCTCGACATTGACCACGAAGTCGTCCACGAGGGCGCCATCTGCCCCGAGCGCCTGCGCGCGCACGCCGGAGGGACCGGGCAGAAGATCGGCCATCCGCAGTTCCGGCATATACCGTTGCAACGCCGTGAGAAACGCAACCTTACGGAAGTCGCGGTACAGCTCGTCTATCCCCGTTCGCCAGTAGCGGCGCGCGAGCGTGCGGAAGCCGCGATACCGGACGATCTCGGTGAGATCCCGCACATTAACGTCGCGCCGCCGGTAGCCCTCACGCGCGAACGCGAGGACCGCATTCGGGCCAAGCCAGATCGCCCCATCCATCCGGCGCGTGAAGTGGACACCGAGAAAGGGGAAGCGAGGGTCGGGCGCCGGATAGATCATCCCATTGACCCAGCCGCGCCGTTCGGGGCGGAGGACGTAATAGTCGCCGCGAAACGGGACGATCTGTGGCGTGCGCGGCGCCCCGGTGATGCGGGCAATGCGATCCGCTTCCAAGCCCGCACAGCTGATGATCCAGCGCGCCGTCACGTCGCCTGCGGACGTCTCGATCCGATTGTAGCCATCTCGCTGGGTGATGGCAGTCACTGCATGATTGGTGCAAATTTCTCCACCGTGCTTGACCACCTCCTGTGCGTAGGCGCGCGCCACGCGCGAGAAGTCAACGATACCGGTGGCCGGTGAATAGAGCGCTTTGATCCCGACCGCATGCGGTTCGAGTTCGCGCAGCCGCTCCGGGCCGATCATCTCCAGACCGGCCACGCCGTTCGCGCGGCCACGCTCGGCGAGTTGATCGAGGCGCGGCAATTCCTCCGCGTCCGTCGCCACGATTACCTTCCCGCACAGATCATACGGGATCGCATGCGCATCGCAGAAGGCGAGCAGTTTGGCTCTTCCCGTCACGCAGAGTCGTGCCTTCAGCGAACCGGGGGTGTAATAGATGCCCGAGTGGATCACGCCGCTATTGTGCCCGGTTTGGTGCTGAGCAATCGCGAGTTCCTTTTCCAGCACGATCAGACGTAATGCGGGGAAGCGAGAGAGGAGTTCCATCGCGGTGGCCAGTCCCAGGATACCTGCACCAATAATTGCCATATCGTACGCTGGTTCGCGCATGGTTATCCCCTCATTATCGGCGTGCCGTTGGGAGCGGTGATCGTTCTTCACGCCACGCGCGTCACATGCCCGCACCGGTGCGGATCGCCTGCACGCAGCGCAACTGCTCCGCGAAAGCAGCCCGGTGTAGTCGCCCGGCGTAACTGATCCGTGCCACGCCGAGTTCCCTCAACCGGGTAAGCGACGGCCCATCGGGCAGCGCGAAGATGTTCACCGGCCCGGCAATGCCCGCGACCAATGCCGCGATGGCCGCTTCTTCCCGGACAAAAATCGGGTAGATGCAATCCGCCCCGGCGTCCAGATAGATGCACGCCCGCCGGATTGCCTCCGCCACGCGCTCGTCCGGCTCGCCGAATTGGCGCACGAAGACGTCAATCCGCGCGTTCACCACGATCTCCACACCCGCCGCTCGTTCGGCCTGCTTCACGGCGGCGAGATAGTCCGCCTGTGCCTCCGGGTCGCGCAGGAGGCTTTGGCCGGAACGGTCGGTGTCCTCGATGTTGCACCCCACCGCGCCCGTCGCCAGTAGGCGCGCGACAAACTCCGCCGCTCCCAGTCCATAGCCGCCTTCGAGATCGGCGGTCACCGGCACTGTGACCACGCGGGCGATACGAGCAATCGCGGCAAACATCTCTACCGGCGGCGTCTGTTCGCCATCGGCCCAACCGAGGCAGGCGGAGACGCCGCTACTCGTCGTCGCGACGGCGGGGAAGCCGGCCTCGACCACGATCCGGGCGCTCGCCGCATCCCACGCATTCGGCAGCACGAGCGGTTCCGATGCGTGGTGCAGCGCCCGCAGCGTCGTGGCACGGGCGGCGAGGAGCGCGGGATTGTTCGCAGCCGCAGCGTACGGCTGCGGGATCGTTGCGTCGCCTCTCGGTGTCGTCATCTCTCCCCTAATCCTTCGTGAAGCGGAGACCGCGCCGGGTCGCACCCGCTCAGATTTCGGCCCCGCGCCCATAATACATCGTGTCCTCGCGCGAGCCCCCCTGCCCGTCACCGGCGGTGTGATACTCGGCGATCAGTTCGATGGAGCGCAGGTACTTCACCATCTTGTAGCCCAACTGCGTCTCGACCCGCAGGCGGAGTGGCGCGCCATACAGCAACGGCAGCGTCGCATCATTGAGGTCGTAGGCAAGAATCGTCTGTGGGTGCGTCGCGAGCAGCATGTCGATCACCTCGTAGAATGGCCGACGCGGTTTGCCACCATACGTGAACTGATCCAAACCGTACGAGGTGAATTTGAGGTAGCGCGCCTCGGGCAGCGGTTGGCAACGATTGAGGATCTCGGTCACGCTCACTCCTTGCCATTTGCCGACGCCCGACCAGCCCTGCACGCAGTTATGTTTCGTGATCTGTATCTGGCTGGGCAGCGCGCGCAGGTCATCGAGGGAGAGGCTGAGCGGCTGTTCCACCAGCCCGCCCACTGCCAATCGCCACTCCCGGAACCCGCCCTTCGCCAGCGCGACGAACGCCGGGCTTTCTTCACTCCCCGGTGGCGCACCGTTGACCCAGAGATAGGGCGAGATGTCCGACTGCCGATAATGCTGCCCCGACGCCATGTTGTGCAAC
>JBBSFO010000175.1:0-8832 GCA_038238655.1 Thermomicrobiales bacterium
TCGTCCGTCACGTGAGGATTCCTTCTAGGTTCACGCCGGTCTTCGAAGCCTCCGGCTCGCGAATGGTGCGCGCCGATGACAGTAACGTGCAAGTGAGCCGGGTGCTGGATCGAACAGCCGCCGGGCCATCAGTATGAAGTCATCGTGTTCGAGGGGACCACACGGCGCGAGCGGTGGTCAGAGGTTGAACCGCCGTTTGATTGCGGTGGCCGCTTCCAACGCGCTCATCGCACCATTCTCGACCACCACATGTCGACTCGGGTCCGGGACGTCGCCGTCGCTGTGCCATTTGCCCCAATCCTCCATCTCACGGAGACGTTCGGGCGTCGCCCACTCAATCTTCTTGTGACGGGCCCGTTGTCTGTGGCGTTCCTTTCGAGACGGACGTCGAGTGGCGCGCTGAGCTCAGCGTAGAAGACCTCACCGCCGACACGATGGTACGGCGCAGACCAATCTTCTATGACGCGACGCGATCCGGGCGCGTCGAACAGAAGACCGTGGGTAATGATCAAACTCGCTCCGTTCGTTGCGCAGGCTTCGATGAGCTGCAAGGTGATGGGACGCGCGAGGGCATGAAATGGTTCTGTCCCAAAGGGAAAGAACTCGGTCACAAGGTCGACAACCATGTGGTTATAGAGGAGCTTGAACCCGGTCAGGTCCCTGAGATGCTGTCCGACCGTCATCTTACCAACGGCCGCCGGACCGAAGATGAAGATAAGTCTTGGGGGTTCGGCAATTGGCATCGGCGGCGGCGCCTCCCAGTGCGACAGTTTAGCGGCGCGAACTGCGGTGAGAGCGGCGGCCGACGCAGGCGCGCACGATGACAACATGGTGAAGGGGACAGATCATGGTGCGGAATCTGTCAGGGTCACGCATTTGCCTTCAGCTTCCTGCGCGCGTACCAGGCGACCGCACCGGTCACGGCCAGCGCAGCGCCGCCGAGCGCGAACTCCGTGTGATCGTGGCTTGATGCGGTCGACGTGCCCGCGCCTGACGCCACGGAGTCCGGCTGTTCGTCGATGCCTCCGAGGGTCGGTCGTGCCTTGTGACACGAGCCGCTGCCACTGTCCGAGAACGTCTTGCCTGCCTCAGGCAGAAACTGCCAGTCATAGCCGGACGGATGGAGCGTTAGCATCAGCACCCCATAGGCATCGAAGTTGCGGACCTCGCTGTTGGAGATCGGCCTATTGAATGGATTGAGGCTGCGCCCACCCGTCCCGACGACGAATTCGCGGATACCTACGGGGTCGGCAACACCCGCAGGCGTCTGTAAGGCGAAGCGCTCGTAGTCATGATCGTGGCCACTGAGGACAATGTCGGCGCGGGCGTCATACAACGCCTGAAAGATTGGCTGCATGAACGACTGGTTGCCATTGAGGCCCGAACTAAATAGCGGATGATGCCAATAGGCGAGCGTGCAGGCCGCAGGATGGGCCGCGAGGTCGGCGCGCAGCCAGGTTTCTTGCGGCGATCCAGCTCCACATCCGCCGATCGCCACGCAGTTGCTGTTGAGCGCGACGAGGTGCCACGCGCCAAGGTCGTAACTGTAATAGCCCTGCGTCGAGTTGCCCGCCGCCGCGCCAAAGTATCCGTAGTATCCCGCCGCTCCGGCAGTCACGTAGTCGTGGTTGCCCGCCGCGGGGTGCGTTCGAGTCAGTTGACGACCCCACGTCGGGCCGTAACAGTTGGCGAACTCTGCCGCCGTCCCGCTCTCGTATGCGTTGTCTCCGAGCGTGACCACGGACCCTGGGAGACCATCAAGCAGCGCGGCTGTCGCCTGATCGCCGTTCGTCGCGCACGACGCGATATCTCCTGCGGATAGCAGCACCGGGTCGGGAGGCGCGGCTCCTGCATGAAGCGAGGTGGAGAGTGCTAAGAGTGACGCCGCAAAGACGATCGGTCTGACGTCGCTTGTCCAACGCTGCATTGCCGTTCGCCGGATCACGCTCGACTCCCATGCACGTACTCAATGGGGTCTACACCCGCACTCCTCTAACAATAGCCTCATGAAGCCGCCCGGTGTGTACAGGTCTGTCAAGTCGGCGAAAACGGCCGGATATCTATGTGTATCCCTGACGACTAGGTGCCGTAGGCGACTTGCTCGCCGCGTCGAAATGATCAGCGCGGTGGAAGACGTGCCGAGGGTTGGCCGTCGGGCCGGACCGATTGCGAACGCACGATGACCAACTCGTGAGGGCTCACCTACGTTAACGCGCGCCGCAGCTTATCAATCGCCTCTGGAAGGTCACGGTCGCTGCGATCCTCTAACGCCCACCGGATACCGTAGAGCTCGCGCATGACCATGATCTTGTCGATGCGGGCACGCAGCTCTCTGCTGTGCACGCCGCCGTGCTTGGCATATTGCTGCAGAACCTCCTCCACGAATTCCGTTCCAAAGTACTTCAATCCGGCGAAGTCTCGAGCTGGATCGCCAATACGCGCGATCTCCCAGTCGAGGACGGCAATCAGATAGCCGCCGGCGTCGATAAGAAGGTTCCCATACCATAGGTCGCCATGCGTCAGCACGGAGTCGAAGTCCATCATGAGGGCATCTCCAAAATAGGATTGCCAGAACGCGTCGAACCGCGCGTATTCGTCGGGCGATAGATGCTGTTGTAGCGCTGCCACTGTGACGGCATAAAGCTCCAGATCACTCGTGCGTCGCTCGTCGGGCCCCGCGGCGAGGACCGTCGAAAGAGAAGCGAGATCGATTCGATGTAGCGCCACGAGGAGCGTGGCGATCGCTTCGGCAAATGCCTCATGGTCGATGTTTCTGAAAGTTCGAGTGACAGCGTGCGGCCTTCGATCTTGGAATAGCCGATAGCGCCAGAAGCGAAGTCATCGCATGGTTCGATCAACCACCTCGGAGCAGGCGATTCGATCGGCAGACGCGCGGCTATGACGGGCAGGAGCCGGTGCTCCAGGCAGTACCCCTCGTACGATCGCGCGTCGCGGCCGATGCGAAAGATGACAGCGCCGGCGGTCTGGATCACCACGGAACCCAAACCATGGTCGAGCACGGTGACAGGGGCAGAGGGTGCTAGCTCGGGGAACCGTTCGTCCAGCGTGCGCGCTACGCGCCCCAGATTGAGATCAACCGGATGCAGCACCGTTCGAGCATAGCACGGCCGTCTTTAGCCGATGTGTGCCTTCTGCGTCCAGGCCGCACACGATGGCGGAATCGTAGTCGCGACCGAGTTTGCGCATGCTCGGAGGGCGTCCGGCCTCAGTGGTCGCAGCCGTAGGTTCTTCCAACGAAAACGCAACACGAGGCCAGCTGTTGGTACTCTCTGATCACCAAGTATCCGGAAGTAGACCAAGGAGAAGCAGGTGATCCGGCAAGTCGTATATGTACCGCTCGACAATATCGAGAGCGCCGACGAGCGAACTAAGGCCATCGAAGCGTCATGCAACTGGGACTGGCTTGCCGAGTACCGCCTCATCGACACGTCACCATTCGTTGCTCAACCCTCTGGTGGCACTGCGGCGACCCAACAGCCAGGTGCCACGTCCGGGTTGTACCTCTTCTTCGAGAAGGACTAGCCCCACCTCCACCCGAGGCGATCGTCGCCCCCGAAGCGCCTCGTTGCACATTCGCGTCCGCCGTTCATCTCAGCGCCTCGGGGCGGAGAATTCTGGGATAACCACGCTTGGCGCCGGCGGGCACTTGAATGGCGTTGATGTCACCCCAACGATCGCGCGGCCTTTGGAGAACGTGGGCAGGACCTCCCGCAGCTGCTCGGCACCCGCGACCGAGTAAAACTCGTTGCCGCCTTCGATGAGGCCGGGTGTCGCGTCGAGGTCGTAGTCGGCGCCCAGCGCCACGACCAACACATCCGCTTCGTAGACTCGTCTATTCGTCGTGACTCGTCGCGCGACTGGATCGATCGCCGTGATAGCTTCCTGCCGAAAGTCCACGCCGGGCTTTACGATGTTGCGGTAGGCAAGACGCACAGCGTCAGGGGTCTCGCGGCCGAACATGACGTCGAGCTTCGAAAAGCCAAAGACGAAATGGTCCGACCTGTCGATGAGCGTGAGATCGAGGTCATCCGTGAACGCGTCGGACAGTATCGTACTTAGCTCGAGGCCTCCGAAACCAGCACCGAGCACGACGACCTTTGGCGTCATCTAGCAATCCCTCCTTCATGCCCACGACCCAGTTGGCGTCTTGCGAGCACCCCGTAGACAAGCGACGGGATGCAGAAGTGCGAAACCGTGATGATGGCCGCGGTAACGACGAGGGCACTACCCAGCACGTAGCCCGCGACATCGAGCCCCGCAACGAACAGCAGCCCCGTTGCGATCAGCCAGACGCTGGCCATTGCACAGGCAAATCGGCGGGGCGGGCCATTTCGAGGGAGTTGCGGCGTGCGCGTGAGGTGGCGGATGCCGAGGTTGTAGATCAGATCGAACGGATGAAATGGAAGAATCGCGCCCAACGCGGCAAAGATTGTCAGTCCCCAAAGAATCGCCGGCGAAGCGAACGCCGTCCCGATGGCAGCGATGGTCGCGCACAGCGCGGGCGAGAGACGAAGCCAGAGCTGCGTCTGCGCGAGCGTAGCGTCGTCCACGCACGCGTACCCCTGAACATCAAGACGATGGCGCAGCATTGGCGATAGAGCCATCGATCCTCCTCTATTTTGGCTTCACGCCGGCGAACGTCAGGCCGCGCGTCTCGAACTCTTTGGCGTCCGACTCATGCTGCGATCCGGAGAACACGTCAACTTCACGTCCCCAGCGGATGGCGCGGAACCCCGCGTGGTCGAGCACCCAGTTCCACTCTGCATACAGCAGAGCACCGGCAATTCACCCAGACCAGAGGTCGATGTCGTCTTTCGCGTCCTGCGGCACTTCCTTGTGGACGATGATGTCGCCGACCTGGAAGCGGCCTCCGGGCTTCAGCACGCGAAACACCTCCCGCATCGCGCCGACCTTGTCCGGGGTGAGGTTAATCACACCGTTGCTGATCACGACGTCGACGCTCGCGTCGTCTACCGGCAACTCCTCCATGTACCCGTGCCTCACGTCGACGTTGACGAGGCCCATCGCCAGCGCACCAGCCTTCGTCTTCTCACGCATGGCCTCCGTCATGTCGATTGCGATGACGCGGCCGGACACTCCGATCTGAACCGCCGCCTGTAGCGTGTCAAACCCGGCGCCGCAGCCGATGTCGACAACGACCTCACCGGCGTTGAGCCTGCCCATCGAGAACGGGTTGCCTGTTCCGGCGAACGACTCGACAGTCCCCGCCGGCAGCCGGTCGGCGTCCGCCGATTCATAGCCAAGCATCAGCGCAAGGGGACGCCCCGTATGGAAGTGGAAGCCCTTCTCCGGAGCCATGGCGACCTCGGTGTACTTCTCGCTGATCTGCCGCCGAAGCTGTTCGCGGTCAACCTTCGCAGACGCCACTCGCTGGATCATGAACGCCTCCCTTTTATTCTGCGTGCTTCTTCTCTTGCTCGCGGCATACGAACCGAAGTGTACCGTCATCTCCGGCGTCCCGAGCGTTGGGACAATCACACACACGATGGCACAATGGTGGCTGTGTCAGCCGGCCGGTGAGGGTGCAAATGCCCGCGTCAGTTCGTCAGCGGTTCGTCATTCGATGGCGTGTCGCGCGAACGGCGGCGTACCGCGAATGCGTGTTTAGCGGCCGCATGCTCGCTGCACGAAGCGGGCACCGCAAACCAGAGTAGGTTAGAGGCACAGGTTCTGGCCTTCGCGCTCGACCGTGTTGCGGTCGCTGTTGCCAGCCTGATCCCTCGCGCGAACGACGAAGTAGAAGTTCTGATCGGTGGGGAGCGGCGGTGTCGTGAACGAAGTGGCTCCAGCTGGCGTCGAATAGGTCGGCGCGGAGTAGTCTTCGGCGCCGGGCGCATTTGCTTGGTAGACGTCATAGACGATCCTCTTCGCGGGCGACACGTTATCAGTCGCCGCGTCCCAACTCAGGCTGTAGCTCGTTGTTCGCCCGCCTCCGATTGGTCCCGGGATGCAAGTCGTCGCCGACTTGAGGCCATCGAACATTGGCGGAGTCTGGTCGATCCGCTTCGCTTCTGCAGGCCGGCTGACGAGCGGCGAAACGGCGGCCAGCACCAGCAGCACACTTAGCGCTCCTGTCGCGAGAACTGCCAGAAGACGTAGATGGCGAGCCAATGTCGTTCTTGAAACTCTCACGAAGCCTCCATTTCACGCCTGCGAGTCAAGTCGTAGTATCCACGCAAGAAGTCTCTTGGTCGCCGTCCACGCGGGTCGATTGTTTTGCGCATTCTGACTATACCCGGCCGGGTCGTCCGCGTGCCACAAGCTGGAGGGCGAGCTATTTCAATGACATGACAACTCGTTCACGTTCTTGCTTGGCCGTTGTCAGTTGGCTTACAGACATGCGACGACAGTTCAGCCATGAACGCGACGAAGGACGGACAGCGTCCGTCCCTTCTCTCGTCGTGCCCTTGTTGCGACTAGACACTACGGCTGTCTTTGCGTCCGTGCGAAGTAGAGCGACGCGCCGCCGAGAGCCATCAGCACGATCGCGGCGAGCCAAGTACCGCTGTCCGTCGAATGTGCCGCCCCACCCGTACCTGTGTTCGGCGCTGATATCACACGGGGAATCGACGCCGTTGGGGTCGACGCAGTCGAGGCCGGCGTGGCTGCCGCGGTCGTCGTCACCGTCGGAGTCGACGCGGTCGAAGTCGCCGCCGGTGTCGATGCTGCGGAGCAGGTCGTATTGGAGACCGTGTTGGTGTCCATCGTCACGGTGCCATTTCGCGCCAAGGCTCTACCGGACACTTTTGCGCCCGTCTTCAGGCTGATGCTCGTGAGCGCGACAATATTCCCGACAAAGGCAGTACCGGTCCCGACCGTCGCGGAACTCCCGATCTTCCAAAATACATTGCAAGGCTGGCCGCCATTGATCATGACAACAGACGAGTTACTCGCGGTCGTGAGCGTGCTCGCCGTCTTGAAGATGAACACCGCGTTGCCGTCTCCCTCGGCGTTGAGCGTGACTGTTCCCGTCAACTGGGCGGACGACGAATAGCAATAGACCCCTGGCGTGAGCGTCTGTCCACCCACCTCAGCAGCAGTGCCACTGAATGAGTGTGTACACGGCGCGCTCGCGAGCGCATTGTAGGCGGTGGTGACGTCACTCTGAGCCTGGTCCGCGACCGCATCGGCAGCATGTTTGGCGCCCGTGAGCGTGATGCTCGCCGAGCCGGTGATCGATGATCCTGGGCTCACACCGAGATCTCCGCCGAGGGTAGTCGGGCCCGTATTGGTCACCGCGGAGCCGCCCAGAACGGCAAAACTCTGCGCCGAACCCAGCGATGGAGCGGTCGCCGCGCCTGCTGAGGAGACAGTTCCAAGGAGCGCTCCACCTACGGCAAGTCCTAGAAACGCGGTCCATTTAGCCCAGTGAGATAGTTTAAGCATGTTGCCTCCCTGCATGTTTGCTTACTTCTTTGCTAAGGATTGCCGACGGCGCTGGTCAGCGTGGTTGCGCCGCGCTGCAAATCGATCACAGTTACGTGACATGCAGCTAACAGCCCGGCAGCTGGCAGCTCTCCAATCGAGCACGCAGCCCCGACACGATGACGCGATCGTGAGGTCCAGCAATTCGAGATCGGCGGCTCGACGGTGACGTGCGATCCCGTGTACTCTGCGGCGACGCCGGCGCACGACGGGGCGGCCACACCATCGCACATCCGCGACGGGAAGGAAGCACATGACTCGCAGAGATATGCCGTGGGCGAAGATCGCTGCGGTCGCGGCCGTCTTGTTCCCAGCACTGTTCTTCTTTGGTACGGCGTCGCTCAATGTGCCGCAGGGCGCGAGCGACCAGAAGGTGATCGACTGGTGGGCGGATAGCAGCAACCGGACGATTACAATCCTGTCGATGTACAGCTTCATCCTGGCGGCGCTCGTCTTCCTCGTCCTGCTGGCGTATCTGCGGACGCGCATGGGGTCGAAGGACCGCGAGACGGAGTTGCTCTCGACGATCATGTTCTCGAGCGGCGTCGTCTTCGCCGCGTTACTGGCCGCGGCGGGCGGCGCGCGCGGACTCGTCGCCGCAGCGGTGGAGTACAACGACGAGAGCCTGCCCGGCGTCGATACGTTGCGCTACATCTCTTTCTCGTCCTACGGATTCATGATGGCGGGACTGCTCGCGGCGGCGCTGACGATCCTTGCGACGTCCGTGCTGATCCTGCGCAGCGATGTCTTCGGACGTTGGCTGGGATGGCTGGGGCTGGTCGCTGCGGCACTGATCGTCGTGGTGACGCTCGGCCTCGGTCGGCCGTTCGCGATCCCGGTCGTGCTGATCTGGTCGCTTGCGACGAGCGTCGCATTGTGGCGCGACCGCGACGGACTAAACGCCACGACGACATAAAGGCGCAGGCTGAGACGTGCCGTTCTCGCGCAATCAGCTTGCATGCGCTCGCGTAATCGACGCGATCGTCGGCGTACCTAGCGTAACGCTTCTTACCTACTCGATCACTCTGAGGCGGTGCACGTGATGCGTGTCGCAGACAGCGCAATGCGTCTGTCCGGCCGCGCCACATGGTTCGCGGCGCTGGGCGAGCGCTCTGTCCTCGGTTTAGATTCAGAATGTAAGGCTGGTACCCCCGGCGGGATTCGAACCTACGACCGCATTAGAAGTTCGGTCCTCGGCCGACGCTATGAACCCATCGTGTGATTCGCTCGCGGAAAGGAACGTCATCGACGGGTGAGCCGCTAACTGGATAGAGGCACAGCGCCAAGCACCTCGTCGATCGTCGTCATGCGGTGATCGGGCAGTTGCTCAGTCATCGCCGCCGCGTCGAACGTGTACGGAGCAGA
>JBBSFO010000176.1:0-8825 GCA_038238655.1 Thermomicrobiales bacterium
CGCACGAGTTCCCCGGCGCGCAAGGGGAGGATGTTGTTCGCCATGTAGCCGATCACGATCACCGGCCACAGACGGCGCATCGGGATCTCCCGTGTCGAACGGAGGAGAACATGCCAGCGAAAGGTGCGAATGACGACGCCGAGGAAATAGCAGCCGATTGCCGGGATGAGCCAGATATACGACGCTTCCCGCATTGCCGTCCAGAGCGCGCCGAAATCCTGCCCGCGCAGTGCGAGGTAGAGGAAAACGACGCTGATTGCGATACCGATCCAGAATTTCGCAGAGAAAGCGCCCGAACGACGCGGCGCGTCGTCCGGTGCAGGCGCGCGCTCGGCGTGCGAGGGGAGAATGCGATCCTGGGCGATGGTCACGTGAGGCTCACTTTCACCACGCTGTTTGTTTCATCGTTGACGACAATGGCGGTCGTGCCGTCGGGCGTGATCGTAAGGGCGACGGGCTTGCGGAGATCGCCCGGATTTCCCGTGAGGCTCCGAACGGTCTGACCCTGTGTGGTCATCTCGATCAGGCGGTTGCCCGTTGGGGAAGGGACGACCAGGTTGCCGTTCTTCAGGAAGATCGGGTATGCCTCTAGCCCCCGCACCGTGCTCCAATCCGCGACCGGGACGGCGGATTGATATTGCCCTTCCGCGCTGAATAGGAGGATGCGGGCATTGTTCGTGTCTGCGACAGCGATGACACCATCCGCGCGGGCAGCGATGCCGACAGGATTGTCCATTTGCCCATCGCCCGTACCGAGCGAACCGAAAGAACGGACGAATTTGCCGTCCTTATCGAAGACGAGGATGCGGCTGTTGCCTGTGTCGGTCACATATAACAGGCCATTCGGCGCGATGGCGATGCCGCGCGGCCCGTAGAACTCACCTGTGTGTTGCGGCAAGGCAGCGGGGTTGTCCTGCCCGTTGAAGAACGTCCCCCATTGGCGCATGGGTTTACCATCGCTCGTGAAGGCGGAAATACGATGATTCCAGGTGTCCGCGACGTAGATTGTTCCGTCCGGCGCAACCGCGAGGCCGGTCGGGCCGAAGGCGTAGCCGTTGATTTGCCCGAACTTGTCCGGCCCGGTGCCAATGCCGCCCCATTGCCGTAGGAATGTGCCGTCCGGTTGGAATTGTTGCACACGGTAGTTGAGTTGGTCCACCACCGTGATCGTGCCATCCGGGCCAATAGCGATGCCGCGCGGAGCGGAGAACTGCCCCCCCGCTTTGCCCTTGCCGACACGGTCGAAGAGGCCGCTCGGGTTCGCCTGCGTCGTACTCGGGGCGGGTGCGGCGAAGTAGACCTTGTCCGCCGCATCTTTACTGAGATATGCCGTCATCGAATCCGTTGTCGGTGGATCGGGTGTTTCGCGGGCGGCGAAGTAGCGCAGCCAATCACCCCAGCTGGCGGGCCTGAATGCTGCGGCGATCCGCCGCGCCGCGCTCCCTGTCCGATAGGTGTTGGGGAAGGCGACAGTCGCGGGATATTGCTGACTGACATATCCGGGCAGTGTCGGTGTCACCTGGTTTTCCATCGTACTTGGCGCTACCACTAACCGGGGTGTGGGCGTGCCGCTCTTGCTGGCCGGGCGTTCAATCGTAAGTTCCTGTGTCGTGCCAACGGTGAAATTCGGGAAGTCCCTGAAGTACCACCGCAAAGGCCACTCCAGCGAGCTTTCTGCAGCAATCGCAAGGGTGTTGCCACCACCGATGTTGTTCCGGTCGCCCGTTGCGGGGTCGAGCGTGCGGTCGTTACGCGTCAGGTCAACCGAGATACGCTTAACGCGCTCGACGAATGGCGTGACACTCGCCGCCGTCCGCGTGCCGACGAGTAGCTCGTGCCCGTCGGTGGGGCGGCTGAAGGTGACATCGCTCATCGCGCGGATCGCCATGATGCCGGAAAGAGCAAGCAAGGTCGTGAGGAGCGCGGTGCTCGCGCGGAATTTTCCTTGTCCGGCGATCAGCATCAGTGTGGCGTAACCGGTGGCAAGGATCAGGGCGATCACGACGAGGATTGTGGCGACCCACGCCGGTGATCGCTCCACATCGAGCAACTGGCGGATGAACTGCGCGATAGCGAGGGCGAGAATGAAGGCCGCGACGCCGAGCATCCAGCCGCGCTCGCGCCAGAACCAGTTACCTGCAACGCGCTCGGCAGTCCATTGCACGGCGGCCCCGCCGATCAACGCGAGGGCGAGCAGGATCATCGCCGCGTTTTCGGGCGTTTTACCGCCACTGAGCGAGAACAGGACGAGCGCCACTAATTGCCACGTGAGCGGCAGGGTCATCGCCAGTGGGCGCGGCGCGGCGGCGCGCGCGATCAGCACGACGCCGATGATCGCCGCGACACCAATGAACGGTTCGTAGATGAGGGCGATGAGGAGGTAGTAGTACCACGGCTCATTGCGTTCGGTGGCGAACAGATCGTCCCACCAGCGGCCAAACATCGAGCCGAGCGTGCGCGGTAGGTGAATGAGATCGGTAAAGAAGAGGCTGCACGCCATCAGCAGCAGCAAGCCCGCCAGACCAACGACGCTCCACAGGACGCGCCGGTCTATCTGTCGGATATGCGCGCCGATGGCGCGGAGTGCGCCGCGTCGTTCGCCGGTATCAGCGTCGGGACGGTCCAGGAGCGCGAGGATCGCCAGTGCGAAGGCGAAGGCGAGAAGCATCGTCAGGCCAGATGGCCCGGAGCCAATGAGAAACGCGACAGCGATTCCGGCGACGACCAGCGTGCCGGTCGTGGCACGCTCGTCGGCGAGGCGCAGCACGCAGAGGAAGAGCGCGAGCGCGGCAAGCACTACCCACGGAATGCCTGTTACTTGTCGAGAGCCGTAGACGAAGGTTGGCGAGAGCGCGAGCATCGCCGCCACGCCAAGTGCGCCCCACCGCCCGAACCAGGGTCGAAGCCACCAGCAGATCGGCACAATCGCGACGCCCGCCAGGGCAGGGGCGAGCCGCGCGACCGTGTCCCGCGCGCCGAAAAGAAAGAAGAACAGGCCGTTAATCAGAAAGGGAAGCGGCCCCCAGAGTGCGCCATCCACCCGCGCGCTCTGGCCGTCCACGAACTGCCATGCAGCGTATGCGCGCTGCGCCTCCGCCGCACTGAACGGGTTGTTCGTCAACGACGCGATGCGGACCAGCAGCGCACTCAGGATCACGACGACCCAGAGAATGGCTTCGAGCGTTGGATGGGGGAGGGCGAAGCCACTTTCGAGGAGCGGAGCGGAATCAGATTCGGTGACGATCGTGTCGGTAGCCGCTTCCGTCGGCATCTCCTGCCACACGATGCGCTCGGGTGCGGGCGGCACGTCGAGGAGATCGTCTTCACCGGGCTGCGGCCCGTCGCCCGGTAGAATGGGGGGGCGTCGCCCCTCGTCATCAATCTCCCGTGCCTGCTGCTCCGTTGTTTCCACTAATACCGTATCCCGTTGAACTCGCGCACGAGGTCCTTCCGCACATACAAATGGAAATTGTACGACTCGATCGTATGCGGCGGTTCCCGGAGCGCGACGAATCGCCAGAAGTTCGATGCCGGTTCGGGTGACGTGATCGGTACAACGATTGGCTCATTCTTCGCGTTGTACTGCGTCGTCGTCGTCGTTTTGGGCGTGTTGCCGAGCGCCGCGATGCTTTGCCATGCTTTTTTGAGCGTATCACTCCACGTCGGGCGCACCTCGCCGGGAGCTGCCGGGACGATGGCTCCGGTCTTCGTATCAGTATGCTGCGGGACAATCCCTTGCTTCCAAAGGCCGGGATAATCGGGGCGGGGTGCCGAGGGTGAGTAGGTGAAAGAGCGGTAAATCTCCTCCGGGAACCACCAGCGCATCACATAATCCGTCCGCTCGTAGTTCTGGAGATTCTGCTCCTCCCACGGCCCGAAGTCCTCGTTCGCGACCATGATGATCGCCGCGTCGTCCGGTGGCGGGGCGGTGAGCGAGCTGCCGAGAAAATGCGCCGTACCCGTCTTGACGTAATCGCGCAGGTACCAGTTCATCGGCCAGACAGTGGCGCTGCTGTACCAGATCGGTAGGTCGTAGCCGCCCGTCCGTTCTTTGGAAAGCGTGTCAATCTCCCGCATCATCATCGGGATGTCCGGCGAGGTTTGCGTGTACACGAGCATGTCCGTCGGCACGTCGCCGCCGAAAAAGGCGAGATGCCAACCGAGATGAACCTCGAACAAGGCGAGTGGCAGTGCGACCGCGATCGCCGCGACCGCGAGCGCCCGCTTGGGGCCGACCTGAATCGCGTAGGCCGCGAAGAAGGCGATCAAAATGACCGGCAGGGCGACAAGGAGCAGGCGAATGTCTCCCGCCGGATTCGCGGAGATGCGCGAGACGGTGAAGAACCAGCCGGTGAGGAAAAGGACGACCCCGCCGATCACCGTGCTATCGAGCAACCGTCGGTTGATGCGGACACCGCTCGTCGCGCGGATCGGGCGAGCATGCGCAACGATGCCGAGCGCGCCTGCCGGTCGTGGATTGAAGGCGGGTAAGCCGTCCGTGGCAGGCAGGCGCCAGGCGGCAGTCAGATATTCGACCGCTTCACCGAGCAGCGAGGCGGCGAGGATCGTGAAGGGGAGGATGATGTGGCAGACGAGCCAGGGCATCTTCTCGCCCGCCTCGGAAAGTACGGCGAACATGCCGACGCCGTACCAGAGCAGCATCACTTGCGTGAAGAGTCGCATCGTCATCTCGCGCGTGCCGCGCACGTAGGCGATGAAGCGTCCAACTGTCACGCCCCCTGTCGCGATGCCGAACAGAAAGGCGGTCGGCCCGGAAAGTGGGAACAGGAAGACGAAGTAGTACCACGGCTGCCCGCCCCGAAAGACATCCTGCTGACCCGCCCAGTAGATGCCGGAATAGAACGCGCCGCTGAAGATGCCGCCGACATTCGTGAACAAACTCGAATATAGGAGCGCCCAGAAGAAAAAGGCGACGCCCGCCGCCCCAACGAGCACGCGCTTCTCGGCAAGCAGACGGTGGAACGCGCCGACGACGCTCGTCATCTCCCAGCCGCCGAACAGGCGGTCATTCGGCGTCGTGCCCGGTTCCGTGTCGCGCAGCCGGAGCGTGGCAAGGATATAGACCGCCGCGCAAAGGTAGAAGACCGTAACGATCAGGAACGAGAAGATCATCGGGTGGAAGAACAAGGTGCGGAGATACGGGCCCCAGTGCGCCAAGTTCACCTCACCGGCCTGTGCGTCCCACGGGATTTTCGGCAACTTCTCCCATTTGAGGAGTTTTGGCAGCACGAGCAACGCCGTTCCCGCCGCTGCGAGATAGACGACGGTCGCCAGGAGCAGGGACTTCGCGACGCGCCACGTAATAATCAGGAAAAGGAATGCCCCGAGCAGTACGGCGATGATGTACGACGCCTCATGGTTCGTGTGCGCCAGCGCGAGGGCAATCATGCCAACAAAGACCCACCGACCTTGCTGCGTCTGCACATACCGTGCGATGGCGACGAGCACGAGGAAGGTGAAGGTCATCAGGTAGATGTCGTGCCGGATGAGACGCGAGTAATAGAGGATGCTCGGCGAGATGAGCAGGAGGAACGAGCAGATCAAGGCACCCCATCGTCCGATCAGCGGCCGGAGCAGCATTGGCAGCATGACGAGAATCACGCCGAACAGCGCCGGGCCGTACCGAGAACTGGCGTCCGACGCGCCGAACAGGGCGTACACCAGGGCATTGAGATGGAAAAGGAACGGGCCGTGCATTAGCGGATCGTGCTGGTATCCTTTGCCGATGGCATAATTGTAGGAGAACCATGCATGCAGACTTTCGTCGTGATGGAGTGCCCGGCTGCCTAAGTCCCAAAAGCGCGTCAGCACGGCGCTGACGAAAATGGCGAGATAGGCGCACTGCTCGACGGTGATCGTGCGCGTCATTTGGCCAAGGCGGGCCAGTGTTTCGCGCGGGGGCGGCGCGACGGATTCGAGGCTCGTTTCGGGTGCGACCACGGTGCGTTCTCCCACTGCGCGCCAAGCGATTGGCGTTATGCCCCTGTCACACGAAGAAACCGCCGGGCCACAGAGAATGCCGCACGCGGCCCCGGTCGGTCTGCCACCCATAGTATGCCGATACAAAGCCTCGCTCGTCAAACGCGTGCATGTATCGGCTTCCTCGCTTGGTAGTACGCGCATGCGCGCGTACCGGCTCATTACCCGTGGCCGCTGTACAATTAACGTCGTTGCGCCCCGTCATGTTCCGTGTCTGATTCGTGCGTATGCGTACGTACACATGGTATATGCTATACTTCCTTCTTGAGAAGACAATTTGCTGCAGCGACAGCGAGCGGCCTGATGGGGAGTTCGAAGTGCCATTCGATATTGCGCTTGACGACATCATACGTCTGCGGAAGCCCCATCCCTGCGGCAGTACGGACTGGAAAGTTGTCCGCCTCGGCGCGGATATTGGCCTTGTCTGTCTTGGGTGCGGGCACCGGATTATGCTCCCACGTAGCGTGCTCGCACGGCGAATCAAGACCTTTGTGCAACACGGCCCGCGCCCGACGCCCGAACAACTCGCATTTCTTCGGGACACGGAGGGCGAAACTTCGCCCGCCCCGGAAACCATATGATGCGTTTTTCGGTGGTAGCAGGCGTTCCAGCCGGCCCGTCATGACGCGGGGGCAGGCTGGAACGCCTGCTACCACCAATCCACATCCCGGTGATCCTCCTTCATTGCTCTGCCGTTGATCGTGGGCCGTTCGGTGGCAACTGAGGTTGATGTGCAATCTACTCAGGGATTCGTCGCCGTCCTGAGGAACCGGCCATTTCTGCGCATGTGGACGTCGCAGGCGATCTCTCAAACGGCGCAAAACATCATCAATCTCGCACTGCTCGTGACCGTCGCCGGGATCAGCAAGTCCGCGACCGCTGTTTCCGGCATCATCGTTGCCTTCGCGCTGCCGGGCGTCATCTTCAGCACCATTGCCGGCGTCGTCGTGGACCGCTCGAATAAACGTCGCATAATGATCGCCGTCCACCTGCTGCGGGCGGTCGCGGTGGTCGGATTCACGCTCGTCGCGGATTTGCCGATCGCACTCGCACTCCTGGGTATCTACGTCCTCGGATTCATCTTCGCGTCCGTCAGCCAGTTCTTCGGCCCGGCGGAAGGGGCGGCGATCCCGTTCGTCGTCCGACGCCGCGATCTGGCGCAGGCGAATGCGTTGTTCACGCTCACGGTCACGGTCTCGCAGCTTGTCGGGTTCGCGACACTCGGGCCGGTGCTCGTTGGCGTCCTCGGCCTCAACCGGCTGTACCTTTTTGTCGCGCTCCTGTTTCTTTTTTGCGCGGCACTGATCTGGACGCTCCCCTCGATGCAGGCGGCACCGCGCGTACGAGTAGACGGGCGCGGGCCGATGGAGGTGCTCTGGTTCGACATCCGCGAGGCATGGGTCTACATCTACCGCGACCGGCTGTTGCGCAAGGCAATGGGGTTTCTTACGTTCGCATCGGCAGCGTTTCTCGCGGTCGGCACGCTCGCGCCGAAGTTCGCAACGAACGTGCTGCAACTGTCGCAAAGTGGGCTTGGCTACATCCTCGCGCCCGCCGGGATTGGCATGGTGATCGGCGTTGTGCTGGTTGGGCACTTTGCGACGCCGGAGAACCGGGAAGCGATGATCCATGGCGGCGCGCTCAGTCAGGGCATCATGCTCTCGCTCTTTGCGATCGTACCAACGGTCGGCTATCACTTCATCGGTCGCCCCGCATTCGGCCCGGCGTGGCCCGTCGTTTTCGCGGTGATGGCCTGTACGTTGCTCCTGGGGATCGGGCAGGCGTTTATTGTTGTGCCGAGTCAGACGCTCTTACAGGAGCGCAGCGGGGAAGAAGTACGAGCGCGCGTGCTTTCCACATTTTTCACCCTTTCCAATGCGTCCGCGCTCGTGCCAACCCTGACGGCGGGGTTGATTGGTGACACCGTTGGCGTTCAGGCAGGCATCCTGGCCCTCGCGATCGCCGCTCTGGCGCTCGGTATCTGGAGCACGACAATGAGCAGGGGAGACGATCAACGTACGCGCGGCAGATAGGGAGGACGAACGAATCTCGGAACGTACACCAAAAATCGCGCAACCAATCGGGACGTTCTTCGTTATAGTCGTAGCAGCGGGGTGCCGCGGCGACGAAGTGGGCACGGACAGGAAGTTGTCATAACTTGAAAAATTGTTGTGACGCCCGCTAGTTGACCGAGACAGATCGTTGGTATAGGATAAGGCGTCGCGAGCGTTCGATGGTTTTGTACAGAGGAGGAATGGGCCATGCGTGTGTCTGGACGAAAACTGCGAATCGCAGTAGGTACGGGGATTGCGGCACTGATGCTGACGCTCGGTGTCTCATCCGTTGGTGCGACGGCTCCGAGTAACGTCGGCAGTATTGGGCCGATCGTTATCGTTTCGAACACCTCTTCACCGGTGAATACCGACCCAACGCGGACCAACACGACGTACCGCGATGCGGTGCGTATCAACAACACGCCGCTTGACCAGTCGGGTGGCAACGGACTCGACGAATGTCTTTATGTCGCGACGGGCCGGGTAAGCAATGCCCAGAACATCTCGAATATTGACAAGACGCCGTTCGACTCGCCGCCTCCGGGCTGCCGCTACGCACCGTTCGCGCCGATCATTCAGCCTGCCGCCTACCCGTTGTGGGAAGTGCAGACCGGTGGCCCATCCAATGCGACGAACACCCTCGTCGTTCCGCCGACTGGCGTCCCCGGCAACCGGACGCTTCCCTCGAAGGCGTATGTGATCGAGACCTTCCGCTAAGGTTTGTTTCGACTCGACAACGATTTCTCGAAGCGGCCCCCAAACGGGGGCCGC
>JBBSFO010000177.1:0-8824 GCA_038238655.1 Thermomicrobiales bacterium
CTCGAAATGCAAGCGCACACCGAGCGCGGCGCACCGGCGCTGGAGAATGTCGAGCAGATGGCGGCGCGCGATCCCCGCGAAGGTATGCCCCTCACAGCGGATCAATTGGTCCTTGAACTGTACATCAATCGCGTCCCAGAGGACGAAGGCATCGGTGATCTCGCGGTAGGTCGTCGGATCGGCCTCGCGCAGCTCGGTCAGCGTCCGGTCGGAAAAGACGACGCCCCACCCGTACGTTGCGCCCTCGGAATTGCGCTCGTGCAGGCTGATCTCCCACTCCGGATGCCCCTGCTTCAGCAGCAGACTCGCATACAATCCCGCCGGCCCGCCACCGAGTACCTGCACCTTCATCCGCAGGCCGCCTGACGGGTCGAAACCGGGGAGAACCGCAGAGGCACAGAGAGCGCAGAGGACGCAGAGAGGGAAAAAGGAGGGTTGAGAGAAGGGAAAAACGGACCGCCAATATCTAAGATTTCTCGTATTACTCCCATTCTTTCTATCCCTCTGTGTTCTCTGCGGTTCTCCCCGGTTTCTCCCGGTTTCATCCCAGAACGTCCGCGAGGCGGTCGAGTTGGTCGTGGTGCGCGATGGTGGGGAAGAGGACGAGATGGTCGCAGCCGGCCTCCGCGTAGCCTCGGATGAACTGGACGATGGATTGCGGCGTGGTGAGCAGGCCGGCGGCGATCCGCTCGGCAAAGGGGCCGGTGAAGGCGTAGTAATCGAGCAGATAGCGCGTGCCCGCCTCCGCCTCCGACGCGCCGAGCGCATAGTAGCCCATCGCCCAAAGGCGCGGCTGGCCCGGACGCCCCGCGTCGGCCCAGGCCGCGCGGGCTTTGTCGGCGGCGAGGGCAAAGGCGCGCGGCGGTCCGCCCCCGTGGATGTAGCCATCCGCGTAGCGCGCGGCCCGGGCATAGGCGCTATCGTTCAGTCCGCCGACGAGCAGTTCCGGCCCACGGGGTTGGATCGGGCGCGGGCCGATCCGCTCGTCTTCCCACTGCGACCGCAGCGCGGCGAGTTGCTCGCTCAGGCGACGACCGCGCGCGTGGTAGTCCACACCGGCGGCATCATAGTCGTCCTTGCGCGCGCCGAGAGCGAGGCCGAGCGTCAGGCGACCGCCGGAAAGCGCGTCCACAGTTGCGGCGGCTTTAGCGAGCAATGCGTCATTCTGCACCGGCCCGATCATCACCGTTGTCGCGAGGCGGATGCGCGTTGTCAATCCGGCGGCGACCGCCAGCGTGGTCAGCGCGTCGTAGCTGTCGTAGACGAGCCGGTCGAAGACGCCGAGGCTGGCGAACGGCCCGCGATCCGCCGCACACGCCCACACGCGCACGAGGTCGCCCGTCGCCCCTTTCAGCGTATTCGGCATCCCGATCCCGACTTCCATCCCGCACGACTCCTTAATGAAACGATAAGGCGGAAACCGGGGAGAACCGCAGAGGCGCAGAGGACGCAGAGGACACAGAGAAGAAAAATGGGAGAGAGAAGAAGTCTATATTTGGCGAGACAATGATTTATTCACTATCCTTCTTCCCCTCTGCGCCCTCTGCGCCCTTTGCGCCTTTGCGGTTCTCCCCGGTTTCATCCCCCAGCCTGGCGGAGGCGGAAGCGCTGCAATTTGCCGGTTTCGGTGTACGGCAGGGCGGTGACGAACTCGATGACGCGCGGGTATTTGTACGGCGCGATTTCCGCCTTGACGAAGTCTTGCAGTTCGGTGACCGTTTCCGGTTTCGCGTCCGTCGGAGTGCGCAAGACGACGAATGCAGCGACGACATGACCGCGTGCGCTGTCCGGGAGGCCGACGACGGCACACTCCTGCACTCTCGGATGCTCCCGCAGGACGTTTTCGACCTCCGGCCCGGCAATATTGTAGCCGGACGAGATAATCATGTCGTCCGCGCGGGCCTGATAGTGGAAATAGCCGTCCGCATCCATGCGATAGACATCGCCGGTGAGGTTCCAGCCGTTCTGAACGTAGATGCGCTGCCGGTCGGGATCGGCCAAATAGCGGCATCCGGTCGGGCCGCGCACCGCGAGTCGCCCGACGCTGCCCGGTGGCAAGGGAGTCCCATTATCGTCCACGACGCGCGCCGCGTAGCCGAAAATGGGTTTGCCGGTCGCGCCGGGGCGGATCTCGTCACCGGCAGCGGAGATAAAGATGTGCAGCATCTCCGTCGCGCCGATGCCGTCAATTAGTTTGATCCCCGTCGCCGCACGCCATGCCTCGTAGGTCGGGAGTGGCAGCGTCTCGCCCGCCGAAACGCATTTCTGCAGCGAAGAGAGATCGTAGTCACCGACCATGCCCGTCAAGCGACGATACATCGTTGGCGCAGTGGCGAGGATCGTGACGCGGCAGCGCTGGATCGCATCGAGCAGACCGTCCGGGCTTGACTGCTCGATCAGTACGGTGGACGCACCGACGCGGAAGGGGAAAAGGACGAGAGCGCCGAGCGCGAACGTGAAACCGAGCGGAGGTGTGCCGCAGAACACATCGTCCGCCGTCGGCTGGAGGACATGCTGGGAAAAGCAATCGCAGACGGCCAGCACATCGCGATGGAAGTGCATCGTCCCCTTCGCCCGGCCCGTCGAGCCGGAGGTAAAAGCGATTAATGCCACATCGTCGCTCGCGGTCGCGGCATTCGCGAAGGTTACCGGTTTCCCCGCACTCAACGCTTCGAGCGTGTCGAGACCATCCCCGGCGTGGAAGAGGCAGACATAGGGATCAAGGCCCACATCGCTCTCACGCACCTGCGCGATCGCCGCGTGCATCTCGTCCGCGAACCGCCCGTCGCACAACGCGACGGTGATGCGTGCCTTGGTCATTACATCGGTCAGTTCCCGCGCGCGGAGCAGCGGCATCGTCGTGACCGCGATCGCGCCCGCTTTGAGGACGGCGAACCAGGCGGCGACTATCATCGGATTGTTCGGGCCGCGCAGCAGGACACGGTTGCCGGACACAACGCCGAGGTCCTGGGCAAGTACGTGCGCGATGCGGTTTGCTTCCGCGAGCAGGGCGCGATAGGAGATCGTGCGTCCGGCGAAATGGAGGGCCGGGCGGTCGCCGTGCGGGCCATTCGCGACGGTGTCGAGTAGTTCCGCCGCGCAGTTCAGGTGGGCGGGGTACGAGAGCGGCGAGTCGAAGTTGGGCCAGTCGGCGAGCGGCGGGAGATTGTCGCGCGCGAAGGTGTCCACATGACCCGTCGGCCCCAACTGCACTGCCATCGCCCGTCCCTCCTGCCGCGTCGGCGCGCTGAGGTGTCTGCTTGCCCGATGGCGTGAGTGTCCGTCAGTTCGCGGATTTGTCAAGCGCTCTTTCCACCAAACGGAAGATGCCCGATGATGGACAACAATCGTGTTCGATGATGCGTCGAGGGGATGACATGGAATCGCTGCAACCATCCGGGTGGCCACAACCACACGGCTACGCGAATGGAATAATCGCGGAAGGGCGGATGCTCTTCGTCGCCGGACAGATTGGCTGGAATGCGCGCGGCGAATTCGAGACGGACGATTTCGTTGGGCAGGTGCGGCAGGCGCTTCTGAATGTCGTCGCGGTACTCGCCGAGGCGGGGGCATCGCCGGACCGAATCGCGCGGATGACGTGGTACATCACCGATACAGCGGTGTACCGCGCATCGCTCAAAGAGATCGGACGCGTCTATCGCGAGGTGATCGGCGCGCATTATCCGGCGATGACGCTCGTGCAGGTCGCGGCCCTGCTCGAAGACCGCGCGCGCGTCGAAATCGAAGCGACCGCCGTGATCTAATCGGGCACGAAAAAGTGCGAGACCCCGGCAGCCTCTGCACCATTTCCGTATCCTGCGGCCTTGCGGCTTGAGAATCCGGCTGGTTGCTTCGGTCATCGGGACCTCGCACTTATGAATATACAGAGTGTTCGGACATTTGTCAAGGGGGTAAAGCCATCGAGTTTTTTGTGAGGATCATCACTGCATGTGCGGGTCGGTCGCCGCTACCGAGGACGCATCAGCACATCGTTGCCGCGACGCACCGGAACTCTTCGCGCGCGCGGAAAAGCGTGGATTTCACCGCCTTGTGCGAGATGCCCATTACCGCGCCGATCTCCTCACATGACATGCCGAAATATTCGCGCAAGGAAAGCGCCTGCTTATTACGTGGTTTCATGCGATTGAGCACGGCCTGTACCTGTTCGTCCGCCTCCTTCTGGATGATCAGCGCTTCCGGATTTTCCTCCGGGCCATCCTGCACGGTCGGTTCGTGAATGATTGGGTCCCACGTTTGGCAGCGTGCCCGCTTCCGGCGGCGCAGTTCGTCGCGGCAACTGTTGGCGGCGATCCGATGAAGCCACGCGGAAACGTGCAGCACGTCCGCCGTCTGCGGGAGGGCGCGATATGCCTTGATGAAGGTTTCCTGCGTGAGATCGTCGGCATCGGCGGCGTTGCCGCCCATCATCCGATAGGTGAACCCATAAATCTGCCGCTCGTAGCGGCGCAGCAGCGACTCGAATGCCATGATGTCCCCGTGGCGCGCCCGCTCAACCCAAACCATCTCGTGCGTGGCCGTAACGATGACTTCCACCCTCGACCTCCCCCTTATCGGATTCCGTTGCCGCATCTGAGCCAAGTATGGCGAAACCGGTGGTGTGCCACTTCGACTGTCGGTACAGGTTGCGCGATGCCTTCGGGACAGTTTCGCTCCTGACCCTTTGGACAGTTGCGGGGGCGATATTCGCTCTTGACCGCACCTGCAGTTGTCGCTAGGCTATCGAGCGGTGCGGCGATTGGGTCACAAGGAGCGTTGATGATTTCCCCGGTTCATGCCTGTGTGGCCGATCCACCGCCCGTTACCCTGAAACGGCCGACGATTCTCCCAGTGGACGTACCATTCACGATCCCGAAGCTGCATGCCCTCACATCGCTCCGCTTCTTCGCCGCAGCGATGATCGTCATGCTCCACGCGCAAGGATATTTCGGCGCGATCAAACCGCTCGCGCGATTCACGCTCACGCAGGGTGTCTGCTTTTTCTTCGTGCTCTCCGGATTTATTCTAACGTATGCTTATCCGTCGCTCGACCTGCGCGGGGCGCGGCGCTTTCTCGTGGCGCGACTTGCCCGGATCGTGCCGCTGCATGTGGCGGCATTCGTGCTGTACATCTTGCTCCTGCCCGCGTGGTATCGCGATTCCGTGTCGCGCGGTACACATGGCGCGGGACTCCTGACGCTTTTCCTGCTCCAGGCGTGGGTACCCGTCTACCGGGTGCAAACGGCATTCAATGGGGTATCGTGGAGTCTATCCGTTGAATTGTTCTTTTATCTCTGCTTTCCGCTTCTGCTCTGGCGTTGGCGGCGGACATGGCGCATCAAACTGACCATATCATTCCTGCTCGTCTGCGGGTCGGTGCTCGTCGCGAATCATTGGCTGTCGCAGCTCCCACGCGGGGCGGAAGCGCGGGATGTCGTCTATTTCTTCCCGCCGGCGCGCCTTTGGGAATTCGTCGTCGGCGTCGCGACCGCGCACCTTTGGCGGTATCTCCGTCCACGCGTCCATCTCGGTCGCTGCTCTGGTACCGCGCTCGAAGTGGCGACGCTTGTGACAACCTTTGCCCTCATGTTTGAGAGCGGGGCATGGGCGCAGCGCGCGGGCCGCTTGGGAATCATCGGGCCGGGGGGCGAGGCATGGCTGGCATCGAGCGGTTTTGTTTGGTTGCCGTTCGCCGCCCTGATCTGCGTAATGGCGTGCGAGTGGGGTTGGATCGCATGGTTGCTTTCTCGCCGCCCGCTCGTGCTCCTCGGCGAAATCAGTTTCTCGCTCTATCTGCTCCATCTCATCGTTTGTCACTACTATGTCATCCATCCCGGCCCGTTCATGGCATTTCCTGCGTGGCAGATGTATCTCGGTTACTGGGCAACCGTCCTGCTCGCGGCATACGTTGGCTGGGCGATGATCGAAGTGCCATGTCGGCGCGCGATTGTCGCGTTCTGGGATCGGTATATCACCCGTGCTACGGATCAACGGGTGGTGGTGGGCCGAACGAGCAACCGGCGTGCGACCCATCATGCGCCCAAATACTCGACGCGATGGTGGAAGAGCGCGGCAAGCATCGCGCTCTTGCTGATCGTTGTCGGAATGCCGGTCGCGGCGAGCATTGCAACGCCGACACAGACTCCGCCGCCGAATCTGGCCCCGACGGAAGGGCGCGCCCTCGTCGCGATTGACGCGATCGGCCAGTATTCGGCGGCAGTGGACGCATTCATCGTCGTTGATCGGCATGTCTATCTGAGTGACGCGGTGACGGTCGTCGGGTGGTCTGTTGATCCGGTGCGGCGCGGCCCGGTGCGCGGCGTCCTGGTCGGTGTTGATCACCAGCCTGGTGTATGGGCGGCATACGGATCGGGACGTAATGACGTGGCCGACCGTCTCGGCAGCATGGCATACCTACATTCCGGGTTTGTTGGCATGGTTTCGCTGGAGGGGTTGAGCGAAGGGCCGCACACCATCACCATCAAGGCGCTCGCGCAGGACGACGCGTTCACCGAAACACAGCAGCTGATCGTCATCATCTGAACCTTTTTCCGAGCCATTGCGACTGGCTGACGTCGTTATCAGACTGGCTCAGTGGATGGTGTCGGTGGGGTGCGACGAAGCGGCGTCTGCTCAGGCGCCATGGGATCGGGTGGGACGCCTTCCGGCATCAGTGCATTGAGGGCAATGCCGAACGCCAGCCAGCGCACGATTTCGACCGCGAGCAGTACCTCGTCGCGTCGGCGCAATAGTCCCGGCCCGTGTCCTTCGAGGAGCGGATCGAGCACTAATGCAGTGATCACCAGCGGTGGCATGGAAAGCAGGGCGACGCGCGCGACAATCGGCCAGCGATGCAGGTCGAAGGCGTGATACGCCGCGCCGATCATGCTTGCGGCGAGCAGAAAAACGGGCCAGCCAAGCAGCAACCGCCAGCCGGTCCCGACGCCGGTTGACGCGAGTACGCTCGCCCCACCGAAAAAGCGGAAGCCGAAGCGGAGCAGACCGACGAGCCCATTTGTGGCGAGCAGTGCGGCAATGCCCGCAATCACGCCGAGGAACAGCCCGCGCTCCTCACGCAGCTCGCCCCGCGCCTTCCGCATGACGAAGATGAGGACGCCGAGGGCGGCAAACGAACACAGGGCGGCGATGGGCAGCGAGATCCGCTCGAACGCATCGAGCGCGGCGGGGCCAACAAAAACGCCCACCAGTGTCAGGGCGAGCACGTACAGGAAGCCGCCGAAGGCGAGGGCGGGAAGGAAGACCACGAACGGCTCGCCGAGTACGCCAACGGCAATCGGGGTGATGATGCGCAAGCCGGGTATCAGCCGCCCCGCCACGACCGCCCGCGCGCCATGTCGCTGTATCGTCCTTTCCACCCGCCCGAGCCGTTCCGGCGTCAGATGAATGAAGTGGCCGTAGCGTGCAACGAAGGGGCGACCAACGCGCCGGGAAATACCGAACAGACTGCTCGCGCCAGCGACCGTGGCGAGTTCCATGACGACCAGGACAACCCAAAGATGCTGCCGGTGCTGGGCGACCTCGACCCCGGCGAGCAGCATCATCAAATCGCCAGGCACGGGACTGGGGACGCCTAATTCCTCGATGAATATGAGCGTCGCAATCACTACGAGTGGATGGGTGGTCAGCAGGAAGTGGAATGTATGGCTTAACGCCGTCCCCAGCACAATCACCGCATGGCTCCCTTGTAACGCTGCGTTGTCATCGTGGAGCGCAGCGTATCGGAACCGCTTTGCAGGATCGCTGCCGCCTCATGGCGACTGCGGCCACGGATGGGTCTCGGATGTGGACTGACCGGGAAGCCCGTCGAACAGGCCCGTAGCCCCATGCGGACGCCACAATGGAACGGCGGTTGCCGCATCGAGGTCGAGTACGCGCCCATGTTCGGCGGCATCGAGTCCGCGCAGGACAACGAGCATATTGTGGAAACTCTGCGCAATCGTGGCGACGATGGGCGCGTCATGCACAATCGCTTCGTAGAAGTTGAGGAACTCACCGAAATAGCCGCTGTCAATCTGCTCGAAGCGATGTTCCTCGGCCGTGTTGTCCGGGCGATAGATCGCGACCTGACGACTGCTAGCCTGCCCACCGAGCGTCATCACGCCATCGGTCCCGTAGAGTCGCATTTCGTTCGATTCGGGCGGCACAGGGATCTCGGGATAACAAGCGGTGTAGTTGCCGATAGCGCCGTCCGCAAATTCGATAGTGAGCGTGAGGTCCGATGGTGCGTCAACCGTGCGGTTCGCCGACTGGATCGCCCCATGCACGCGCCGCACCGCGCCGCACAGCATCCGTATCTGCGCGGTGTGATGGACCCCGCCATCGAGGTGCGCGCCGCCCCGGTAGGCGGGGTGATGCCGCCACGGCGTGCTGGAAAACCGCCCCGGTTGCGGCACCAGTTGGCTGACCATTCGCCACGTCATCAAATGCACGCGACCGATTGCGTGGCCATCGAGCAGCGAGCGGGCGAGTCGGAGATCATCGCGATAAAAGCAGTTCTCGGCGATCAACACCGTGCGCTCCGGGAACTCGGTTTCCAGCGCGAGGAACGCGCGCCCCTCGGCCTCATCGGCACCGGCCGGTTTCTCGCAGATGACGTCTTTGCCTGCCGCAAGGCAATCGCGCGTCACCTGATAGTTGAGCGGGATCGGCAGGGAAATCAGCACCGCCTCGACATCATCGCGGCGCAGGAGATCGTGATAGTCCGGGTGGTAATCGGTCATTGCGGCACCCGTATAGTCGGCGAAATGCTCCGCTTTGGGGCGGGAGTGATTCGCGAAGGCGGCGATGACGAAGCGCTCCGGCATCC
>JBBSFO010000178.1:0-8817 GCA_038238655.1 Thermomicrobiales bacterium
GGGGTGCGATACTGAGTGTGGGATTTTTGCGCGCTTCTCCTGCGCCGTCAACGATTTGGGGGCTTCATGGTACGGATTTTAGTGCACACGGGGAAAGGCGGCGTCGGCAAAACGACCGTCGCGGCGGCAACCGCGCTCCGGTGTGCAGAGCGCGGTCAGCGCACGATTATTCTCAGCACGGACGCCGCGCACTCGCTCGGCGATGCGCTCGATATCCGCCTCGCGGCCGAGCCGATCCCGGTCGCACCGAACCTCTGGGCGCAGGAGGTCAACGCGCTGCACGAGATGGAACAAAACTGGGGCCGCGTGCAGCAATACCTGACCGACTTGCTCGCCTGGCAAGGATTCGAGGGACTGACAAACGAGGAACTGACGGTCATGCCCGGTACGGAGGAACTGTTCGCGCTCCTGCGTATCAAGGGGCACGCCGAAAGCGGCGCGTACGACACGGTGATCGTGGACGCCGCCCCAACGGGCGAAACGCTTAAATTGCTCAGCCTGCCCGATGTAATGAGTTGGTGGATGCAGCGACTTTTCCCGACCGTGCGCCGGATGGCGAAGATGATGCGACCGGTCGTCCGGCGTGTCACCTCTATGCCCGTCGCGGGGGACGAACTGTTCGATACCGTAGGCACGATGGTTGCGCGGCTCACCGCCGTCCGCGATCTGCTCACCGATCCGGAGATTACCTCGGTGCGCGTCGTCGTCAATCTCGAACGGATGGTCATCCGGGAGGCGCAGCGGTCGCTTACCTACCTTAGTCTCTTCAATTACCTCGTGGATGGCGTGATTATCAACCGTGTCCTCCCGGCCGACGGCGCAGGGAGTCTCTACGATTCTTTGCGCGAAACGCAGCAGAAATATCAGCGAGTGATTGACGAGTCGTTTGGCCCATTGCCACGCTTCACCGTCCCGTATTTCACCGAGGAAATCATTGGTATCCCGCTCCTTGCCCGCGTGGCGGACGAACTTTACGGCGATCGCGACCCGGCGCAATTCTTTTATCGGGGGCAGCCCCAACGCATCGAGCAGGACGGGGACGACATCACCCTCGTCCTCGATTTGCCTTTCATGGAAAATGAGCGTGTAGACCTCCACCAACGCGGTGACGAACTGGATATCCAGGTTGGCTGGCACAAGCATCATGTCATGCTGCCTGATATGCTCGCGCGTCGCACGGCTACCGGAGCTACCATGCGCGATGGTTCTCTCCGTGTCCGTTTCGTTGGCCCTGATCCCGCGCTCTCATCACGACGACCGGCATGAACGACAATCAATGTCGTAAAAAGCCACAAAGGATTCAATCGAATTCCATCGAAAAATGCGATGAATGTCTGTATAGCAGTCGAGGAACGCTGCAGGCGGAAAAACCAATGTCGTCTGAGATGACGATGGTTGAGGGTTCGTGGTGGGCGAATGACTGAGATTGACGTCGTCTTTGCCGAGGGTTTGCATCTGCCTGCACTCGATCTGTGGCTCGATGCGCATCTGCCGCAGGCGCGGGCAGTTGTGTCACACGGTCATGCGGATCACATCGAATCGCACGGTCATCTGATCGCGACACCGGAAACCGCGCGCATCGTGCAGCACCGCGTCCAATCATTCGCGGGTACCGTGACACCATTGCCCTACGGTGAATCGCTCGATCTTTCCGGCCCGATTCCGGCCCGGCTGACGTTCTACCCGGCGGGTCATTGTCTCGGCTCCGCGCAGACCCTGATCGAAGTGGGCCACACTCGCATCTGCTACACCGGCGACATGAAGTTGCGCCCAAATGCCGCGGCGGAGATGGGCGTCATTGTTCCGTGCGATGTGCTGATCACTGAATGCACCTTTGGTGAGCCGCGCTATGTTTTTCCGCCCGACGCGGAAACCCATGCGGCGCTGCAAGCGGAAATCGAGGCGGCATACGCAGAAGGTGAGGTGCCAGTTGTACTCGGTTACGCACTTGGAAAGGCGCAGGAAGCGCTGCATCTCCTGACCGGCTGGGGCTACCCGGTGATGTGCCATGGCGCAGTGAACAACATCTGCCAGATCTACGAGGCGTGCGGTGTCCACTTTCCCGGCCCGTACACACGGTACGTACGCGGTCAGGTTGCGGACAATGTCCTACTTTGTCCGCCCTCGGTACGCAAACACGCGATGCTCCGCGCGTTGATGCCGGTACGGACGATCCTGCTCACTGGCTGGGCGCTTCATCCCGGCGCATGGAACATCTACAAGGATGTCGGCCGTGTCCTGCCTCTTTCCGACCACGCAGGCTACGACGATCTCCTTCGCTACGTTGAAGAAAGCGGCGCGAAAACGATCTACACCGTCCACGGTGGCACGAAATTCGCGACCGATCTCCGCGAGCGCGGCTACAACGCCCACTTCCTCGCCGGGATGTGAGGGGAACGGGGACGGAAGCCGGGGAGAACCGCAGAGACGCAGAGGGCGGAGAGGGCAGAGGAATAGGGGATGAAGAAGGAGAAAAATGCGATTATCGTGGGCGGCATCCCGCGTTTGACTATCTACGATTTTTCCCCCCTGTGCCCTCTCTGCGCTCTCTGCGTCTCTACGGTTCAATTGGTTAGACAATCATGCCAGTGACGTTCGCGCAGGCGGTGCCGTCGGTGCCGTTCGAGACGCTGGCGGCAGTGGCGGAGCAGGTGCGCGGGACAACGAAGAAGCTGGAAAAGATGGCCTTGCTCGCGGCGTACTTCACGACACTGGGCGACAACGACCTCGCCCTGGCCGCGCGCTACGTCGCCGGGCAGGTCTTCCCGCAGCACGACATGCGCGTCCTCCAGGTAGGCGGCGCGGCAATCGTCCAGTCGCTCGCCACGCTTTCCGGGCTGACGCGCGAGGCGATCGCGCCCCTCTCCGTGCGCCTCGGCGAATTGGGCGAAGTGGCGCGCGAAGTCTTGCCCGGTCATCTCCCGGAGCAATCCACGCTGACGCTCGCGGCGGTCGAGACCGCGTTGGAGACGCTCGCCGTGACGCCCGGCACGAAGGCGAAAACGGCCCTACTCACCGACCTCGTGCGTCGCGCCACGCCGTTGGAGGCGACGTATCTCGTCAAACTCGTCACCGGCGATTTGCGCATCGGTTTGAAGCAGGGGCTGGTGGAGGACGCCCTGGCACGCGGTTTCGGGCGGTCATTGGCGGCGGTCAGCCATGCCGCGATGCTGCTCGGTGATCTCGGTGAAGTGGCCGTCCTCGCCCGTGCGGGTATGCTTGACCGCGCCGAACTGCGACTGTTTCACCCGCTCGGCGCGATGCTCGCCACGCCCGCCGCATCGCCCGAGGAGGCGCTAGCAAATCTACTGGAAGGCTGGGCACTCGTCGAGGACAAGTTCGACGGTATCCGCGCGCAGGTGCATCGCAAGGGCGACCGGCTCGCCATTTACTCCCGCACGCTCGACGAGATCACGCATCGCTTCCCGGAGTTGCACGCGCCACTCCTCGCTCTGCCCGCTCCCTTCGTCCTCGATGGCGAGATTATCGGCGAGCGAGAGGGGAGGGTACTGCCCTTCACGCAGTTTCAGCAACGGCTCGGCCGCAAAGCGGTCACGGATGATGTGTTGCGCGACATTCCTGCCGTCCTTATCGCCTTCGATCTCCTTGCCTATAATGGCGACCTCCTCTTTGCCCGCCCACTCACCGAACGCCGCGCGCTCCTCGCCACGCTTCTCCAGCAAGAAGACATATCCCTGACAGACAAGGCCGAGCACTCCGAACTCCGAACTCCCGTCCGCCTTTCCCGCGCCCAGCGTGTCACCACGCCTGACGAGATTGATACGCTGTTTATTGCGGCACGGGCGCGCGGGAACGAGGGGTTGATGGTCAAACTGCCGCATTCCGCGTACACGCCGGGGCGGCGCGGGGCGGAATGGCGCAAGGTGAAACGGGCGCTCGCCAGCCTCGATGTCGTCGTGACGGCGGTAGAGTGGGGGCACGGCAAACGGCGGCATGTCCTTTCCGATTACACCTTCGCCGTCCGCGCCGCCCCGGATGACCCGACACTACTCAATGTTGGCAAAGCGTATAGTGGCCTGACCGACGCCGAAATTGCCGAACTGACGCAGTGGTTTCTCGCCCATACCCGCCAGGACTATGGCCGTGTCCGCACCGTGGACCCGGAAATCATCCTCGAAGTGACCTTCGACGCGGCGCAGGAAAGCAAGCGACACAAGAGCGGCTACGCCCTCCGCTTCCCGCGCATTCTCCGCGTGCGGGACGACAAACCCCTCGATGAGATTGACACTCTCGCCAGCGTGCGCGCCCTCGCGGAACAATCCTGACGCGCGCATGCCGCGAGAGTCGCCGCACGCGGGTTTGACAAAAGTTGTGCAGAGACTGTACGTTGCAGCAGATGAAATATCCGTCCCCGTCGTCTTGCCTCCGCCACCTCTCGCATCGCGCCACGAGTGAGGCATCGCCATGACATACTCTCCTGACAAAAGTAGCGCGTTCTCCGCTGACCGCACGCACCTCGCGGCGAACGCGACCGACCCGCTCTACAACATCAAGGTCATTGTCCAGCGGACGGGTGTCCCGGCCGATACGCTGCGCGCGTGGGAGCGGCGCTACGGCATCCCGAATCCCGAGCGGACGCCCGGTGGCCAGCGGGTATATTCCGCGCGAGACATCGCGGTGATCGGCTGGCTTCGGTCGCGGACGGAAGAAGGAATGACGATCTCACAAGCCATCTCGCTCCTCGACGCATTAGGGTTCGACCAGGCGCTTGCGCCCGCTGATCTACCCCAGACGGGGCCGCGTACGCACGTGGCGGTAATGCAGGAATTGCTCGCAGCCTTTCTCCGCTATGACCAACCGGCGGCAGATACGATCATCGGTGAAGCGTTCGTCCTGTACGGCGTGGAGGAGGCAATTTCCCGTGTCATTCGGCCCGCGCTGGTCGAGATTGGCGAACTGTGGCACCGGGGCGAGATCACGGTGACGACGGAGCATTTCGCGTCGCAGCTCATCAAGCGCAAAATCGCCGCCCTCATCAGCATGTACGACAATGCGCACGCGCCCTGGACGGTGATCGTCGGCTGCGCACCGTACGAGCAACACGAGATCGGCGCGCTCCTGCTCTGCCTTTTCATGATGCGGCAAGGGTGGCGTGTCCTCTACCTCGGCCCGGACGTGCCGATCGGCGACCTGATGCAGACCGTCGCACGGGTACAGCCCGACATGGTCTGCATGTCCGCTTCCAGCATCGAATCCGCCGAGCAGGTCATGCGGATCGGCGAGGCGCTCCACGTCGGGGAGGAGCCGCGTCCGGTCTTCGCCTATGGCGGCAACGTCTTCAACAATTGCCCCGAACTGCGCGCCCGCGTGTCCGGCATCTTTCTCGCAGAAGACGCCCGCCAAGCCGTCGAAACCGCGCGGACGCTGCTGGTTGCACGATAAAACCTAACCCCCACGACGCCGATACATTCGTGTTAGAATCGTTGCTACCATTGCGGATGTCGGTTGCAACGCAGGAGGGAATGCTTTGGAGACGCCGCTCTCGCCCCTGGAGTTCATGCGCCGTGCCCGCCGCCTCTACCCGAACCGCGAGGCAGTCGTGGACGGCGACCGGCGGATGACCTACGCGGAGTTTTTCGCGCGTTGCGACCGCTGGTCGGCGGCCTTGCGGCAGTTGGGGATCGGGCAAGGGGACCGGGTCGCGTATATTGCACCAAACACGCAGAGCAATCTGGAAGGCTACTATGCCGTGCCGCAACTCGGCGCGGTACTCGTACCGATCAATTACCGCCTGACTGCGGCGGATTTCTCGTACATCCTCAACCACAGTGGCGCGCGGATCGTCTGCGTCCATCCCGATTACTGCGAGATGATGGACAGTATTCGCGGCGAAATACCGGGCGTCACGGAGTTTATCTGCCTCGAAGGAGTGGCGCGCGAAGGATGGCGCGACTACGAATCGCTGCTCGCCGACGCGCCGAATGGTTTCACGCCACCGGTAATCAGCGAGCACGATTTGCTGACGATCAACTACACGAGCGGCACGACCTCGCGCCCGAAAGGCGTGATGATGACGCATCGCAATGCCTACATGAATACCGTCGGAACACTCATCCATATCCAGATGACCCCGGCGGATCGCTACCTCTGGACCCTGCCGATGTTCCATGCGAATGGCTGGACGTTCGTCTGGACAGTTACGGCAGTCGGGGCGACGCACGTCTGTCTGCGCCGGGTCGAGCCGCAACGCGTCTTCGCGACGATTGCCCAGGAAGCGGTGACGCTGCTCTGCGCCGCGCCAACGATCCTGATCGGCCTCGCTAACTTCCCCGCCGAGGCGCGGGGTGATGTCCGCCCCGGCGTCCGCGTTGTGACTGCGGGCGCTCCCCCGGCGGCGGCGACCATCGAGCGGATCGAGGGGGAGTTTGGCTGGGAGGTCACGCAGGTCTACGGTCTGACCGAGACCGCGCCCTTTATCACGATCTGCGAGCCATTGCCGGAGCATGCCGCTCTCTCGTCAGGGGAGCGCGCGATGCAGAAGGCGCGCACCGGCGTCGAACTCGTCACATCGGGCGAACTGGTCGTCCTCGATGACGATGACCATGAAGTGCCGCACGACGGCGAAACGATGGGCGAGATCGCGGTACGCGGCAACGTCGTCATGGAGGGGTACTATAATGACCCCGAGGCGACCGCGACGGCCTTCCGGGGCGGCTGGTTCCACACCGGCGATGCCGCCGTCGTCCACCCCGACGGCTACGCCGAGATTCGCGACCGTTTGAAGGATGTCATCATCAGCGGCGGCGAGAACATCTCGTCCATCGAAGTCGAGGGTGTCCTGCTCCGCCACCCGGCGGTGCAGGAAGTCGCCATCGTCGGGCTGCCGGACGAAAAGTGGGGAGAAACGCCGCACGCCTTTGTCATCCTCAAACCGGGCATGGAGACAACCGAGTCGGAATTGCGGCAGTTCACGCGGGACCGGCTCGCGCACTTCAAAGCGCCGCATTCCGTCCGCTTCGTTGATGAGCTGCCGAAGACCGCGACGGGCAAGATTCAGAAATACGTCCTGCGTGGCGGTCGCGCGGCCATCGCCCGGCAATAGCGTGATAGTGAGCCACCCAGACACAGAGAACATAGAGAGGGAAGAGAAGATAGAGACGAGTCAACGCGTCTTTCTCCTCTGTGTCTGGGTGGCTACGTTCCCCGTTGTTTACGCTGTCGCGGGCAGTTCCTGCTCGTCGGCGATGGCGGGGCTGTCGCGGAAGAAGAGGAACATCGTCGCGGCGGCAAGGGCGTAGCAGGCGGCGCTCATCGTGAAGGCGGGGCCGAACCCGGCATGCACCTGAATCGCGCCGCTGATCAGCGGGCCGAGCGAGAAGCCCGTTGCCCAGGTGACGTTGTATAGCCCGCCGAGTGCGCCGCGCTGCCGTGCCGGGACACGGGTCATCGCGAACGGCGTATAGATCGGGTCCACCGTGCCCCGGAGCGCGGTGCGGCCGACTTCGAACAAAATTGCCAGCCAGGCAACGGGAGCGAGCGCAGTAAACAGAATCGCCGGTGCGATCACCGCCTGTGCCGTAATCAGCGCGCGCAGGTCGCCCAGCCGCCGTGCGAGGGCGGGCGCGGCGAGCGACGCGACGCCGCTCAGAATGCCCGTCGTCGTGAAGAGGATGCCGAGCACCCCGGCGGAAAGGCCGTAGCGTAATCGGAAGAAGAGCGGCAGGAAGCCGATGATCGCCCCCGCGCCGAATGCCTGCAAAGCGTCTGCGCAGAGCAGTTTGCCGAACACGCGCAGATCGCTCTTGCGGAACCGCCAGGCGCGCGCCCGGTTCTCCGCCGCGCCGTCCACCGCGCGGATACCGAGCAACGGGATCGCCCCGACCGCAGAGATGATCGCCGTCGCGCTCAGTGCAATGCGCAGCGGCATCGTCGCATCCGACGGCTGGTGCAGCAGATGACCGGCGACTGCGGGGATCGTGCCGCCGATTACCGCACCGAGCGCGCCGAGACCCATCAGCAGGAACGAGTTCGCCGCGAAAACGCGCACGCGATCTTCCGGCGCTACCGCGCCGACGAGTAGCGGCGCGTTCGTGCTCCAATAAACCGTCGCGAGGAAGTTCGCAATCATTACGCCGGGGATGATAACGGCAAGCGACGACGTGAATGAAATCGCCAGGTAGGGAAGGGGGGTGAGCAGGGCGGAAAGGATAAAGAGCCGCGCTCGCCCGACGCGATCGGCGAGCAGCCCGAGCGGCACCGCGCCGATCAGCGTCGTCACCGCGCCGAGCGCCGTGACGACGCCGATCGTGTCCTGCTTGTAGCCGAGATGGTAGAGATACAGGGGGAAGATGAGCGCGTAGAGCGACATCTGCAACCCCTTTGTCAGCGTGTATGCCAAGAGCACATTCGCCGTGCGCCCGAAGCCACGCCCACGCGCGGGCGGTGACGATGTGGGTTGCGGGGCTGACTGTATCGTGGCGACCATCGAAGTCCCTTTCAAACCGTATCGTCACTGCTTGGAGCGAAACGATGCTGCGTATCGGCTACCGTAGCACAGACTCATTAATAAAGCAAGTCGTTACTATTTTTATTTCGTGTCTGCAACGTGCTCTCGATTCGCATTCATCACATTCCTGTATGCATTTGCTATCATTGCGCCATTGGTGGGAAGCGGATTGAGACATGAGGTGAGAACGGCTTGCGAAATCCCCTTGAAGCATACGACTTTACGACCGCTCGTGCGGCGCTGCTGACGCATTTCGAACACTGCGCCGCCTGGCTCAATCATGCCGAGCCGCACTCGACGCATGTCGACACGAGCGACTCGCATGCCCTTGCGCTCCGTGTTGGTGCACA
>JBBSFO010000179.1:0-8812 GCA_038238655.1 Thermomicrobiales bacterium
AGCCGTGTTTATCGGTGACGCGGATAACCACCGAATCCAGAAATTCGACCGAGCGGGGCACTTCCTCTTGGCGTGGGGGAGCATTGGTAGTGGAGACGGTCAATTCCTCGCCCTGGGTGGGATCGCTGTGGATCGATCGGGGCACGTCATCGTCGGCGACGAAGACAACAGCCGCATCCAGGTCTTCGATGGCACGGGACGCTTCCTGATGTCGTGGGGGAGCGCGAGTACAAGCGGGACCCAACCCGAGGGGCCACCCGGCGTGGCGGTCGATAGAGAAGGAAACGTCTATGTCGCGCGCAACAATGACGATCGTATCGAGAAGTACGATCGCACCGGCCATCTGGTGACGAGATGGGGCGGCACGGGTACTGGCGATGGCCAGTTCATCTACCCGAGCGGCATCGCCGTGGATGGAGAGGGGAATGTGTACGTCACGGATGTGATTGGTGGACGTATCCAGAAATTTCGCGTGCCATGAACGTTATCTGTACCGCGATTGCTGGTCTTCGTGCATGGGGCTATGCAGGAAAATGGGGTTAAGAATATCAACCTCCACCGGAAGAGCGACCGATGAAAGCCCGCTGGCAATCAGGTCACGAGGTGGATGAAGCTCGCCCGCTGCACCTCGCGTCTGCGGTGATCGTGCATGACGAGCAGGTACGAGGCGAGCGACATCGCTTCCCAGGCGATCAGGAACATGAAAACGCTGTCCGCGATCACCACCAGGCCCATCGCGGCGAGGAAGACGTTGTAGGCCGTGCCGAGCAGCGCGTTTGGTCCCGGTTCGTCGGCAAGCTAGCCGACCGCGTAGAGCGAGATCGGGATGGCGACTACAGAGATGATAAGGAGAAAGAAGGCGCTAGTGCATCATTTGTCCAGCCATGCCGTGTCGACGCGGCCAACCTCCTGGATGATGCGCTGTTCCAGGGCCAGACCTTTGACATAGGTATGCCACATCGGCAGTTGGGTGGTGTAGCCGATGAAGAACCATGGCGGGTCCTGGTCGAGCGCGTCCTGCAACTGATTGAGCAGATCGGCCCGCTTCGCGCGATCTTGCTCGGCATCCGACCGCTTCAGGAGATCGTCCACCTTCGCATTACTGTAGCCGCCGTAGTTCTGCGAACCGCCCGTCTTCAGGTACGCATTGGCGAGCGGCGAGATGTCCGCAATTGGGCCGCCCGGCGTATCGAGCACGAGCGTGAAGTTCCCCTTCTTCTCGTCCTCGACGAGGAAAGCCCGCTCCTGGACGCGGATCTTCGTCTCGATCCCGAGCGCCTGTTTCAACTGATCCTGTACGGCAGGCCCGAGCACTTCCGCGTGCGCCGGAAGCGAGGCGACGAGGAAATCCACGCCCGGAATACCGTTCGGAAAGCCGGCATCCGCGAGCAGCTTCTTCGCATCCGCGATATCCTGCGTCTTGTCCGCACGGTAGCCAGGTAACGTCGCGATCGCATCCGGCGGGGTGGCGAATTCGCCGCCGTACGGCACCCAACGGGTCAGGCGAATCTGCTCTTGTGTCCCAAATGCCTGAATCAGTCCCTGGCGATTCAGCGCGAGGAAGCAGGCGCGGCGGACACGCGGATCGTCGAACGGCTTTTTGCGTGTGTTGACGACGACCTGATAGCACCCAAACTGCGCGACCAGGGTGCCCTTGATCGTATCCGGATGCTTCTGCCCCTCGTCAAATGTCTCCTTTGCGACGTTCGGCGAGTAGTCCGCGCGCCCGGTCAGCACCGCCGTGCCGCGGTCGGAAAAGGCCGGGACGTGGAGCATCTCGACCGAATCGAGATAGGGCAGGTCCTTGTTCCAGTAGTTCGGGTTCTTGGCGAACGTCCACAACTCGTTCTCTTTGTAACTGACGAACGTGAATGGCCCCGTGCCCGGCGGGATCTGCACTTTCCGCAGGTCGTTGTTGTTTGCATCCAGAGTCTTTTTGGCGTAGATCACGTTAAAGGTTGCGGTCAGGAGCAGCAGGAAGATCGGCGAGGGGATGGCGAGCGTAAACTTCGCCGTCAGCGGATCCACCGCTTCCACTTTGCTGACCATGCTGAAGAAATCCCGCTGAATACTCACGACCCCTTGCGGCGGGGCAATGATCCGGTTGTACGTCGCGACGACATCGTCCGAGGTGAGCGGCGTGCCATCGTGGAATTTCACGCCGCTGCGCAGCTTGAACGAATACGCGAGGCCGTCCGGGGACATCTGCCACGACTCGGCGACATCCGGAATGATCGTTTTCAGTCCATCCACAAGATTGAGGCGGATCAGGCTGTTGTAGGCATGGCAAAGGGCCGTTGCCGAGCCGCCCTGGTGGATATCATAGCTGGTCGTTACCACATTCGTGGCGATGCGGATCGTGCCGCCTCGCTTGACATTCGCCTCCGGCGCTTTCATCAATGTCCCGGCGGCGCTCGCACTCGCGGCAGCGGCGGTCGGTACCGCCGTGGAGACGAAGGTCGGCACGCCGCTATTTGATGCGGCGGGCGACTGCGCGCTGCCGCTTGGTGAGGAGCCACCGCACGCGGCGAGCAAGAGCGCGATCGTGCCCGCTGCGAAACCGGCGGCGGACATCCGGCGGACGAACTGCCGCCGTGTCAATTTCCCCGCTTGCAGCCCCTCGATAAGCGCGACCGCCCGCTCTTCCCCGATCTCAATGCCGATCCCGACCATAGTCCATCCCCCTTGCGACGGTGACGTATCCGATTCGACCCGGTCGGATGCCGGTGTACATGGGAATCGAAATCCCTGCGCTACGCCGTGGACGTTCGGAACGATGGTAGCACCTGCTCGGCGAAGAGAGTCATTCCCCGATCACTCGGTGCATCGAGGAACCAGAGCATGAAATGCGCAATGCCCGCCTCAATGTATTCCTCGATCTGTTGGCGGACTTCGTCAGGCGTACCGATGATCGCGACCCGATGCAGGTCCGGGATCACGTCCGTTTCACCGGCCAGAAATGCCCGGAGCGGTGGATCGTCCGGTAGCCCCGATGGATCGAGGTCCACGATGGTTTGAAGGTCTCGCCGCAATGCGTCCCGGTCGGGCGCGATCAGCACCTGCATTTCCAGGCTCAATTCCAGTTCATTGGCGGAACGGCCCGCTTCGTTGCACGCCGCCGCGACCTCGGCGATACGCTCGCGCACCTGCTGCACGGTTGCCGGCGTGGTGTTCCAGCCCTGTCCGTAGCGCGCGCAGGCGCGGAGCATCGCCGGGTTCACCCCCCCGAACCAGATCGGCGGGTGCGGCTGCTGTACGGGGCCAGGATTGCAGACCGCGCCGTCCAGCCGGTAGTGGGCGCCCGCGAAGGTCACGGCCTCGCGCGATTTCCAGAGGGCGAGCGTCAGCTCCAAGCCTTCCACCATCCGTGCCACGCGCGCCTCGATGTCGTCGTCCCACGGCAACCCGTACGCCAGGTATTCGTCGCGCTGGTTACCGCAATCGAGGAAATAGACGAAGCGCCCATCGCTGATCTGATCCAGCGTCGCCACCATCTTGGCGACCAGCGCGGGGGGACGGAAGAAGTGTGTCTGATGAATCAGCCCGAGCGTGACGCGGGTCGTGCCCCCGGCGAGCGCCGCAAGCACCGTCCACCCTTCGAGGATCGCCTCGTCCGTGCCGCGCATCAGGTGATCGGCGACCCAGATCGAGTCATACCCTAATGTCTCGGCCTGCCGCGCCAGGTTCATTGTCCGCGCCGTGTCGAGCGCGGGGTACGACGGGGTGCGGAACAGTTGGAGGCCGGGAGCGGCGAAGATCGGCACACAGAAACCGAATTGGACGCGCGGCATGTTCCCTTCTCCTCCCGCAATCGTGGGTGACGGACCCCGGTGTCGTCAGTCGCCCACGTTCGCCGTCTCGATGTCGCTGAAATAGGATGATTCCTCGCCCCGCATGAAGCGTTCGATGAAGACCGTATCGCCGGATCGTTCCGACTCGAGGAAGCCGTAGATCACTGCCAACGCCCGTAACCCTTCGATCCCTCCGACTTCAGGCGCGCGATCTGTGGCAATGGCATCGGCGAAATCGGCCAGTTCGATCGCCAGTAAATTCGCGTCAACATCATTGAACGCGAAATCGTACGACGCGAGCCGGTCCCCGCCGAAGAGTGCCGCCGTTGTCGGATCGAGACGGAAATCGGGCACAAGACCGAGGTGATCCGATTCCGGCACCGCTTTGTCCACACCATCGCGGCGCAACGTCAGCTCGAGCGGCTGACCTGAGCGGTCGCGTGGGATCGAAAGAGAACCTTGCGTGCCGTAGATCATCCGCGTGAAATGTGTCTCGCCGCGCCCGGCGCGATTCATCATCCAGTTCACAATCGCACCGCTCGCGAAGCGGCCAACGCCGACCGAAAGGTCTTCCGCATCTACGGGGTGCCAGACGCCGTCCGTATCAACGCGCCGGCTATCAATCTGGTCACTCATGCCCATCACCCGCTCGATGGGGCCGAGGTAGAATTCGAGCAGGTCGGTATAATGGATGCCCATGTCCACGATGATGCCGCCGGACTGCCGCTGATGACGCCACGGGGTGATGTTGACCCGCTCCCCCGCGCCGGAAGTGGACTGCACGGCGAGGAAAGGCCGACCGAGCACGCCCGCCTCGAGGATCGCCTTCGCCAGGCGGTTGATCGGGTCGCGCCGGTAATTCTCGGCCACCGCCAGTTTCCGGCCAGTTCGTTCGGCGGCCTCGATCAGTCGCAGACTTTGCCACACGGTCAGGGCAATCGGCTTCTCCACCATCACATGCACACCCGCTTCGAGCGCTTCGACACCGACTGCGGTGTGCAAATGCGGCGGCGTTGTCACAATTATTGCGTCGAGGTCGGGGATCGCGCGGCGCAATTCGTCGAACGACGCGAAGATTTGCGGCTCCGTGCCGAGCAATTCGACCGCCCGGTCGCGCGCCATTTCGGCATTTGCCCGCGCGATGTCGCAGACGGCCACAAGGGCGATGTCGGTACGCCCGATCTCTCGCAATTTCTGAAAGCCGACGATGTGTCGCCGCCCCATGCCGCCACAGCCAAAAAGGGCAACCTTCAGCGTCATCCGCGCGCCTCCGATCGAATCTCGTAGCCGAGACCGGCGAGATAGTCGGCATTGATCCGCGCGCTCGTCGCCGGAGACACATCGCTGCGGCTGTTTTCGATCACTACCCAACCGGCGAATCCCCGGTCATCGAGGTCACGGAGGAGTTCGGGATAATCAATGCCAATCGTCCCCTGGCCTAATTCGACGAACTTGCCCCGTGCCCAGTCCTTCAGGTGGATGTAGCCGATGCGGTTCCAGAAGCGATGAAACGTCTCGCCGGGGTCCTCGTCAACCAGCGCGATGTGCGATGCATCGAGACAGAGGCGCAGCGCCTGGGTGCCGTCGAGCAGCCGTTCGACCTCCTCAGCGGTCTCGACCGTCCAGCCGGTGTGCGGATGATAGGAGACCGCCACGCCCTTTTGCGCTGCATACACGGCCAGTTCCTCGAAGAAGGCCGAGAGTTCGGCGTATTCGGCGGTGGTCGGGGACCGCTGGCGGAGTCGCGCCGCGCCACCGATCCCGTACGCGGTCGCACCCATCTCGGCGGCGTAATCAATCCGCCGCTTCTGGATGGTACGCTGCCGGTCATCGAGCGGCATCGCGACGGAGCCGAACAACGTCGCGACGCGGAGACCGTTGAGCTGATCCAGCAGCACGGAGCGTGGCCCAAGCCAGTCGAGTGTGTGCTGGTACAACTCGACCGCTCCCCAGCCCGTTTCCCGGATCTCGCCCAGGGTGGCCGCGAGGTCGCACGTCGGCCCCCAGTTGATCGTGCTGTACGCGAACTGCAACATCCCCGATCCTTTCTCTTCGCTCTTCGCTCTTCGCTCTCCGCTCTTCGCTCGCGGTTATCCCTTGAGACCGCTTGACGCGATGCCCTGGATGATCCACTTCTGCGCGACGATCCACAGGATGAGGAGCGGCAGGATAGAGAGGGCGACCGCCGCCATCATCACGGCGCGATCCTCCCCCGCCGTGCCGCTCAGTTCGGCGATTGCCATCGGCAAGACTTTCATCTGCGGCGAACGGATGACGATCAGCGGCCACAGGTATAATTTCCAGGCGTTGAGAAAAGTGAGGATGCCGTACGCACTCAGGACAGGGCGACTGAGCGGGATCGTGAGCCGCCAGAATTGCTGCCAGTAGTTCGCGCCGTCGAGCCGCGCCGCCTCGTAGTATTCGTCCGGGATGCGCAGGAAGAACTGGCGGAAGAGGAAGGTGCCGAACGCCCCATGCGCGACGACCGGCGCGATGATCCCCTGATAGGTGTTCACCCAGCCGAGGTGAACGACGACGATGTACGTCGGGATCAGCGTCACCTGCGAGGGGATCAGGATCGTCCCGAGGTAGAGCAGGAAGATCTGATCGCGGAAGGGGAAGCGCAGGCGCGCGAAGGCGAACCCGCCCATCGTCGTGAAGAGACCCTGGAAGAAGACGATGCCGCAGGTGACGATGATCGAGTTCAGGAAGACGCGGCCATTGATCACATGCAGTGCATGGGGGTAGTTGCTCCACTTGAACGTCTTCGGAATCCACTCCGGCGGATAGGCGAAGACCTCCGAGAGTGGCTTGAGCGAGGTCGAAACCATCCAGAGGAACGGGACGATATTGATGAGCGCCGCGCCTGCGAGCACGACGAACAGCAGGGTCACAATCAGCGGGTTCCGCGTGACGGTTCGGAACATTAGTAATGCACCCACTTCCTCTGGACGCGCCAGTTCACCAGCGTGAAGACGAAGACGACCACGAAGAGCAGGTACGATTGCGCGGAGGCGTAGCCGAACTGGAAGTTCTGGAACGCATTCTCGTAGATGTTATAGATGAAGGTGTTAGTCGCATTGAGCGGGCCGCCCTTCGTCATCACATTAACGATGTCGAACGAGCCGAACAGGACATGCACAATCGTTGTCAGCAGGACGAAGAAGGTGGTGGGCGTGATGAGCGGGATGGTGATGCTACGGAACTGCTGCCAGCCGGACGCACCGTCAATCTCCGCCGCCTCGTAGAGGTCGCGGGGAATCTCCTGAAGGCCGGCGAGATAGAGGATCGTATTGAACGGCAGCGCCAGCCAGACCGTGACGACGATCACGGCGGGGAGTGCCCACGTCGTGTTGTAGAGCCAATCGCGCGGGACGATGCCGATACGAGAGACGAAATAGTTGATCAGTCCGCCGTCTTTCGCGTACATCCATCGCCACACCGCCGCCGCCGCAACGGGGGAGGTGACGAGTGGCAGAAAGTACAGCCCGCGCCAGAACGACGTGAAGCGCGTCACCGCGTTCAGGAGTGTCGCGGTCAGCAGAGAGAGGGCGATAATCGGGAAGACCGCGCCGATCAGATAAATGACGGAGTTGCGCGCCAGTTGCGACGTCAGCGGATCGTGGAAAAAGTGGACGTAGTTGGTGAAGCGGATAAAGTGCGGCGTGCCGACGATGTTCCACTTGAAAAAACTCATGTACAGCCCATAGAAGACCGGGAAGGCCATGAAGACCATGAAGAGGACGAAATTCGGCCCGAGGAAGAGCAGCACCCACGGCCAATCGTAGCGCCGGAGTTTCGCCGCCTTCCGCGTGCTGCGCGCTCCTTTGCGAATCGCCGTGTCGCCGGGGAGTGAAAGGTCCGTTCGCACGATGCGCCCTCCGCTGCGTGGGAAGAAGATGCCCTGGTGTTGCGTCTCACCATTACCGGTGTCTGTGCGGGCGACGACATCCTCAGTATGCCGCCGCCCGTCGCCATCTTACTGCAAGGAAGCGGTCGCCTGGATGGCCATATTCTTGACCGCCTGCTCCGGCGTGCTCTTGCCGAGCAGGACGGAGTCCACCCCGTCGTTCATCGCCTTCAGGAAGGGGCCGGTGCTGTAGAACGGCAGCGAGGGTGGCAGCATCGCCGTCTGGGTCGCGCTGACGAAGATGTCGTTGTTCGCCGGCGGCGGCGGCAGGGCGCGCCACGCGGGATCGTTGTAGAACGACTTGATCGGCGGCACGACGAGATAGGACTGCATGAAGACCTGCAAGCCCTTCGTGAAGAGGAACTGCATGAAGTCCCACGCGGCGTCCGGGTCCTTGGTCTTCGATGCGACCGCGTACCCTGTCGTCCCCATGCCGGACTTGCGCTCCACAGTCCCCTTCGGGATAAGCGCCACATCCCAGTCGTCTTTCAGTTGCGCGCGGAGGTTCGGCGTCAGCGAGCGCACGGAAGGGGTCATTGCCGCTTTCCCGTTGAAGAAGGGGACGCTCGGCCCACCCATCGTCGTCTGCACGGAGGGCGGCACGAACGAGCCGTTCTTCAGCCCGTCGAACGTATAGTTCCAGCCGCGAATGCCCTCGGGCGAATCGAAAATCGCCTTCTTGCCATCATCGGAGAGGATTTTCGCGCCCTCCGCGACGACCATCGGCACCCAGACGGACCAGGTCGTATAGTTCGCCGTGTAGCCGTACTGCGTGATCGTGCCGTCCGGCGCTTTCTTCGTCAGCTGCTGCGCGGCGGTCAGCATGTCGGCCATCGTCCAGTTCGCGTCGGGGTACTTCACCTTCGCGTCGTCGAAGATGCGCTTGTTGTAGTAGAGGACGACAACATCGGCGGCGCGCGGCAGGAAGCCGATCTTGCCCTGGTAATCGGCGAGGCCGAGGAACTGTGGGTCGAAGTCGTCCAGTTTGAATCCGGTCTTCGCGGCCAGCGGCTTGAGGTCCGCGATCAAGCCGTTCTGGAAGAAGGGCTTGTTGTAGACATCGTTGCAGGTGAAGACATCCGGCAGCGTCCCCGCCGAGATGTCCGTCAGC
>JBBSFO010000180.1:0-8804 GCA_038238655.1 Thermomicrobiales bacterium
AGGACAAGGCGGTACGCTTTCTTCGACGGTGACTGCTGCGACGTCACCGCTCGCCGTGCGCTATGCATCGTAGGTGAGGCGAAAGGGTCTCATTTATTAGATGAGAAGCCATAAAGGGATTTAGACGTAACATTAGTGTGCAGACTGACGTTCAAGGAATAGGGCGTAAATCGAACGGCAGTGAAGGGCCGGAGTAAGCCCGTACGAGAAAGAGAAGGCGACCGAATTGCAACAAGAAATGATCGTGACCGCACCGATCACCGAAGACGCGACCGATGCACTGGTCGGTCGGCTGAAAACGCGCGTTGCCGCCTGGGCGCAATCGGGGAGCACGCACGGTGCGTGGTATGCCGCCGGTCATGTGGAGGCGCTGCTCGGCGTGGCGATTGTTTCGGCCGCCGGTGCGATCATTCCCGGCCACTGGGGATTTCTCACACTCCATCCGAACCCGCTCTGGATCGTTGTGCTCGGCATCGCACTCCGCTACGGTGCGCCATCGGGCACGGTCGCGGGACTGTTCGCCGCGTTCAGCCAGTGCGCCGCGCTCTGGCTCCGCCCCGATGCGCGGTTTCAACCAATCCCGGCGCATGCGATGATCGAACCTTTCCTCTTCCTGGTCGTTGGGGCGCTCATTGGCCACGCGATACGCGCACAACGCCAGCGGTTGACGGAGGCGGAGTCGAAGCGCAATCAAGCGACCGACGCGCTGCACGCGCTGATGCAGGAGCATGCCGCAACCCACGCGGTGAAGATCGAACTGGAAAAGCAGATCGTCAGCCAGCCGGATTCGGTGATGACGCTCTACGAAGTCGCGAAGGGGTTGGAAACGCTGCGTAGTGACGCGTTGTATCCCGCGATGCTCGGCCTGATCCAGCGTTTCATGGCGGCGGATGTGTGCGTCTGCTACCGGATGGATGGCCACCTTGTGCGCGCGGTCGCATCTCTTCCGAAGCGACTCCATGAAGACAGCGAACCGTCGCGTCTCCCGAGCGGCCTGATCGCACAGGCGATCCGGGAACGCCGCGTTGTCACCGTACGGGATCGTTTGCTGGCACACGGCCCCGAAGCCCTTCACGGGGAACCGGCGCTCGTCGCCGGGCCACTCCTGGACCGGGATGGGACAGTGCTCGGTGTGGTTGCTGTCGAGCGGCTGCCCTTCACGAAGTTGACGCCAACGAGTGTCCGCCTCTTCGGCCTCGTCCTAGATTGGGGCGCGGCGGCATTGCAAAACGCGACGCGCTATGCCGAAACGCGCGCAGCGAGCACGCTCGACGAGGAAACGGGCGCGTATCGCGGCGAGTACATGCTTCGGCTAGCGCGGCAGGAATCGCTCCGCAGTGGCCGCTATCAACTGCCGCTCTCCATCGTGATGATGCAAATTGACGAATACGAGACCATCGCCGCGCCGATGCGTGCGGAGCTGACCCGCATGGTCCTTCGCATCACGGGCAGTGGCCTGCGCACGGTGGACACGATTGGGCATCATCCGACGCCGGGAATGTTCATTTTGATCCTGCCAATGACGGCCACGGAGACTGTGCAGGTGGCCGTCGCGCGGATTGACGACAAACTCTGGGCGGCGAACCTGCGACCCTATGGCGACGATCGCCGCCTCGCCATCAATTACGGCTTCCTCGCACACGCCACGCAGCCAGAAAATGTCGAGGCGTTGATGGAAAACATGTTTGCGAACCGCGCGCGCGACACGTCACCTACCGACGAACCAGGGATGCATGCTCGGCAACCGCTGACGCTCGTTGTGCCCGATGATGAGTTTCGCATGGTGGGAGACTGACATGTGGACACCCTTCGCGATGCACGAGCGTCGTTCCGTTGCGCCGTATCGGTGGGTCGGGAGTGCGCTAGGCAGTATCGGCCTGGTCGCCGATGGCGTCGTCGGCCTCTCCATTCTGCGCGGTGCGGCTGCGTGGGTGCTCGGCATCCATCTCTTCGCGGTGCTGATCTGGGCGCAGGGAATCAGTCTCATGGAGGGTTCGAGCCTCCGGTATCTCGTCCGCAAAGGGCGCGAGCGTATGCGAAGGAGCGGAGAGACCGCGACGATTGGGTCGCCATTAAACGGGCGGACGGTCGCATTCTTCCTCATTGGGCTACTGCTGTTTCCGGGATTAGGCACGCTCGGCGTTGCCGTCGCGGTCGGGTTGTCATCGTTGCGGATGCTGGCGCACCGGCAACGACCCCTCCCTGCCTTCTCCCCCGACGCGCCGCCCGTCGCCCGCCGCAATCGCCCAAGCGACCCCGTACGCGACCTTGCCATCGAACCACTCGTGGACATTTTGCGCGAGCCGGAGAATACGATGCGGCACGCGGCGGTCCGGTTGCTCGGGCGGCGGTGCGACCGCGCGAGTGTGACGCTGCTGCGCGGACTGCTCGGCGATCCCGATCCCGATCTTCGCAGCGAAGCGTCTACGACACTCTTTAACTTCGAGGACAAACTCAATCGCGCGCTGAATCAGGCGCTCGAACACGTCGCGCGCGATCCCCTGCACGCCGAAATGCACGCCAATCTCGCCGCCACCTATCGTGAATTTGTCCGCTGTGGCCTGCTGGACGGGCCGAGCGCGCAGCTCTATCTGGCTCAGGCATGTGCCGCGTATCAGGAGGCGACAGGACTGGAACCCGACCGCACGGAGTATTGGATCGCCCTCGCGGAGGTGCAGAACGACCGCGATGATACAGCGGCTGCATCGCAGGCGATTGCGCGCGCGTGCGCGCTCGCCCCGGACAATATCGAGGCAAACTTGCTGGCGATTGCCCTCGCATTCCGCGAGGAACGCTGGGGGGATGTGATGGCGCGATCCGCAGCGGCGCAGCGGATCGCCTCAGACAACGCCGATCTACGCGAACTGCTCGATTGGTGGGCCGTGCCGCCGGAACTCACAACGATCGAGGGGCGGCGCGATATGGTGCCCGCCCTTGCGCTGGCATAGGAATAGGGGCATAGATGACAACGACACCGACCGCCGATGTGTGCATGATCGTTGAGGGAACGTATCCATACGTGTCCGGCGGCGTGTCGAGTTGGATTCACGGTCTGATCAATAACCTGCAGGATTTCACCTTTTCGCTCGTCCATCTCAGTTCCACGCCGGTCGCGGAGCGCGTTCCGCAGTACCTGTTACCCGCCAATGTCATCGGCGTGCACGATATTTTCTTGCATGAAGACCAGGAATCTTCCGCGCGTCTCTCCGGTCGCCGCTGTCCCGAGGGGTGGCGCGCGATCGAGGAGTTGCATGGGGCGCTCGGAGAAGGGCGGACGTGCGATCACGCGGCGGTCTTCGATCATCTGTCCGGGCAAAACCCCAAGGGTCTCACCGTCGGCGATCTGTACTTCAGCAGCAAGAGTTGGGACCTGCTGATCGCGCGGTATCAGGCAGTGTGCCCGGACACCCCGTTCGTTGATTTCTTCTGGACGTTTCGCGCCACGCACGCGCCGCTCTTCCGGTTGCTTGCGGCGCCCCTGCCGCCGGCACGGATCTATCACACACCGAGCACCGGGTTCGGCGGGTTGCTCGGCGCATTGGGCAAGATGCGCACCGGCGCGCCCTTTGTAGTGACGGAGCACGGTATCTACACACACGAGCGTGAAATTGAGATCGCGCACGCCGAATGGATACCGGAACAGGAGCGGGCCGACCACCGGCTGGACGTGGAGCAGGACTTCTTCCGCGTCTGGTGGAACGACATGTTCCGCTTCATGACGCGCGTCTCATACGACGTGGCGGACGAGATCATCTCGATCACGCAGAGTAATCAGCGGTACCAACTCCAGGACGGCGCGGCCCCCGAGAAGATGTCCGTCATCCCGAATGGTGTGGATGTCGGTCGCTATCGCGCCGTACGTGCATCGCTGGAACGGCAGTCCCCGCATTTCTCGGTCGGGTTCGTCGGGCGCGTCGTGCCCATCAAAGATGTTAAGACGTTCATCCGCGCGATCAACATTGTCAAAGAAGCAATCCCGGACGTCACCGCCTCCATCGTCGGCCCGACCGAGGAAGACCCGGCGTATTTCGCGGAATGTCAGAAACTCGTCGAATTGCTCGGCCTTGAATCGGCAGTGCGGTTCACAGGCCGCGCCGATGTCCGCGACTATTACCGGATGCTCGATGTTGTCGTCCTGACCAGTTTGAGCGAAGCGCAGCCGCTTGTCATTTTGGAGGCGAACTGCGTCGGCTTGCCGATCGTTACCACGGATGTCGGTGCGTGCCGCGAACTGCTGCACGGGATCACGCCGGAAGACCAGGCGCTCGGCCCCAGCGGGCTGCTTACATCGGTCGGGAGCCCGCAGGAAACGGCAGATGCGATTATCCGCCTCTGGCACGATGAAGGTCTCCGCCAGCGAATGGCTGCTGTGGGCCAGAAGCGCGTCGAGACTTTCTACCAACAAGAGCACCTGTACGAGACCTATCGCACATTATACCGGCGGTATCTCCGCCGCGCCTCCCGCGGGGAGCCGCGCACGGAAAGGGCCAACACGCATGGCAGGCATCGGATTCCGGCTGCATAAACTCGTCCAGGGTGACACGTATGTGCAGGCAGCCGCCGCGTACCTCTCGTCGGCGGTGATTACCTCGGGGCCGTGGCTCTCGTCGCTCGTTTCGTTGGCGCTACTCGGCAGCGCGCGGCTCGCCTTTCTCGATCGCGGCGACCACGGGGTATTGATCGCGACGATCACCTATGCATTCGCCGCGAGCCTGCTCGTAACAGGCGGTATGCAGATGATCGTCACGCGGTATCTTGCCGATCGCCTGTATGTGGACGATCGCGACAGCATAGCGCCGACCTGTAATGCCGTCTTGCTCCTGCTCCTGCCGTTGCTACTGATCAGCATGCCCTTTCTGCTTGCCGGGCCGTTCGAGTGGCGCTACCGGCTGGTGGCGGTGACGCTCTTCGCGGCGCTCTCGCTGAGTTGGATGCTCAGTACATTCCTTTCCGCGACGCGGTACTTCGCGAACATCGTCGTCATTTTTGTGCTCGGCCATACCCTGAGTCTCGGGGGCGCATTGTTGTTTGGCAATTTCTTTGGCCTGACGGGTGGCCTCGCCGGGTACACGCTTGGCCAGGTCATCGGCACCGTGCTGCTCGCGATGCATGTCTATCACGAGTTCGCGCCGTCCGAGCACATCAATCTGGATTTCGTCGGCTATAGTCGGCACTATTGGGATTTGCTTCTGTTTGGCATGCTCTACGCGGCGGGCATCTGGGTGGACAATGTGCTGTACTGGCGTGCGCCGGGAAACCTCCTCATCGGTGGCTTTTTCCGCGCCAATCCTGCGTACGATACGCTGAAGCTGGTCGCGTACCTTTCTACTATCCCCGCCTCCGCAATGTTCCTCGTGCATATCGAGACACGGTTTTTTCGCCATTACAAGGCATTCTTTGGCTCGGTGACAGGTAAAGGGACGCTCGCGCACATCACGACGCAAAAAGAAGGGATGATCCATGCGGTGCGGACGGGGCTGGCGAATGTCTGCACACTGCAACTGATCCTGATCGGCGCGTTGATGCTTTTCGCGCCGGAGATCGTTGCATTTGTCGGGTTGCCGCCGGAGCGGGTCGCGCTCTTTCGGGTAGACGTCTTCGCCGCGAACAGCCAGTTCTTCATGCTGATCGTGCTGCTGCTCTTGCTCTACCTCGATGAGCGGCGGATCGCCATGTGGATCGTCGTGCTGTTCGTCGGCGGCAACCTTGCGGTCACGCAATTCGCACTCGTCTCGGGTCGTTTGTTCGATGGCGCGGGCTACCTGATCGCCGCGTCCGTCGGCGCGGCAACCGCACTGCTTCTCCTACGCGACCGCCTGAAACGCCTCGAATACCTAACCTTCATGTTGCAACCATTGGCGACTGCGGCGTGAGTGGGGCAGTCGCTCCTCGGCGTCTCGCTATCCCGGCATACTTCACTCCCGGCCCATTCTGGTCGCAACTGGATGCGGCGGCTGGCGCGGTGGGTATCGCCATCGTCAATCCCGGCAATGGGCCGGGCGGCGATCTCCTCTCGCCCTACGTCGCGCAGATTCGGCAGAGCCGGGCGCGCGGGATTGCCGTCATCGGCTATGTAGATACGAACTACGCGGACCGGCCAATCGGTGATGTTTGCAGCGATATTGCCGCATACGCCGCCCGATGTGCGCTGGACGGTATTTTTCTCGATCAGGTCAGCATCAACCGCGCGGATATACCATATTATGCGGAGATTACGACAATCATCAAAGCGGAATCGGCCGCAGCGATGGCGGTGCTCAATCCGGGCGTGCCGCCGCCCGAGGCATTCATGGCGTTCGCGGACATCGTTGTCACCTTCGAGAACACATACGACGTCTACAGGGCCGCGTACGCCGCCGCGCGGTGGATGCGCCGCTACCCGCCGGAACGATTCTGGCACCTCATCTATGGTGCGCCGACGGTCAAAGCGATGCGGCGGGCGATCACGCTGAACAAGCGCCGCCGCGCCCGCTGGCTCTACGTCACACCCGACACGCTGCCAAATCCATGGGCCACCCTGCCTATTGATCCCTACTGGTCCGAAGAACGAGTGGCGCTCGGCGCGTCCCGGTAATCCTTCTTCACGAGAGCGGCGGAGGCGTTTATCGGGCGGCATCGCGGGCGGCGAGGAACTGCTGAGCGTCGTCCTCCGGGCGGTAGCCGAGTTTTTCCATTGTGTCGGTGATATCCCAGTGGCGGGAGCTATTCGCAGAGATGGCGTAGAAGATGCCGAAGGTGAGGTCGCTCTCAATGGCGCGCCACGTCACCTGCGCGCCGTCGCGCGGGCTGAGCCACATCCAGTGCGCGATCTCATTGTGCGGCTCCGGCAAAAACCAGCCGATACGCAGGCAGATCACGGAAAGGCCATACTGGTCGCTGTAATGCCGGCCCAACGCCTCACCGAAGGCTTTGGAGACGCCATAGAGCGAGTCCGGGCGGACAGGCTGGTCGGCATAGATCGGCCATTGCCGGTCGCGGTCGTACATGCCCATCACATGGTTCGTGGAGGCGAAGATGACCTTGCGCACCCCCGCCCGACGCGCCGCCTCGAAGACATTGTACGCACCGATGATGTTGCCGTCGCGCACGCTCTCCCATGTCGCCTGTGTGCTCGAATCCGCCGCCAGATGGACGACCGCGTCCATCCCTTCCAATGCCGGTGCAATCGCGTCGTAGTCCGCGATGTCCGCCACAACGTACTCCTCTACCGGGCGCGTGTCCGGGAGGGTGCGGTGATACTGGAGGCGCAAATCATAGCGAGCCTTCAGTTGCTCTGCAAGCGAACTGCCGATATTGCCCGCCGCGCCGGTGATGAGGACGCGCTTCTTCGGTGTGGCCATAAGAGGTTCCTTTCACTGTTCTGCCGCATCGCATGGGTTCGGCAGGCTAAAGCCCGCCGCCACCGTCGAGAAGCGGAATTGCACGATCAGGAGCGCGGAATCCGTCTCCCTTCGTCCAGCAGCCGCGCAATTTCGCGTGCGGCGTTCGTCAGCACGTCGTGCGCTTTTTCGAGGGCATCGGCATCGGGCGTACCGAGAGAAACGCGGTCGAGATAATGCTGCACGCGGCGTTCCATCTCGCGTAGTGACGCGTTGATCGGGGCGAGCAGGGCATCCGCCTGCTGCGCGCCGAGATGATATTTGGGTAGGTCTGCCATCGTTCGGTTCTCCTTCACTCGTGTGCCGCTTCGCCGCCCAAGCCGGGCGGGTGCGCGGCAACGACGATCTGTTGTAAGAGCGCGATGTCCTCGCGGCCATCGGGGCCGTCCGTGAGGGGTTGCTCGCCCGTCGTCGCGCAGTGGTGGAAATGGAGCGCTTCTTCCTTGAACGCCTCGGCGTAAGAGACATTGACGCGCGTGCGCCACTCTGCGCCGTCCGCCATCCCCTGTACCTCGACGGGCGTCGGGAAATGCTTGAGCCACGGTGACGGGAACTGGATGCGCACGCGCCCCGCCTCGCCGATGAATGCCAACTCCTCAAAGTAATCGCGCAACGCCGACAGATACGACCATGTCAGCACGACGCGCGGGCCATTGTCGTAGGCAAGGACGGTCGTGACGGTCGGATGGATCGTCGCGTCCGGCCAGATCGTTGTGAAGAGCGCCTGGTCGGGGCGACCGAGGATGCCCCGCAGTGCGTTGGTATCGTGGCACATGCTGCCGAGGATGATATCGCGATAGAGTTGTCGCATCAGCGGTGATACCTCTCCGATGGCCTCGACCGTCAGCCGGTCATTCTCTGCCGAGAGCGCGGCGAGCGTTTCCGGCGGGATGTCGCGGAATCGTTTGATGCGGTGATGGGCGTAGTACAGGTCCGGGTCGGGATGGAGGACGTTGATCTGCACGTAGCGCAGATCGTCCATTGCCTGCACCGCCGTGCGACCGTAGCGGTAGCCGGGGTCGTACCGCTTCATGTACGAGACCATCATCCGCGTGCCGGTGCGCTCCGCTGTGGCGATCATGGCGTCCGCCTCGCGCAGCGTGAAGCACATCGGTTTCTCGACGATGACGTGCTTGCCCGCCTCCATCGCGGCGATGGCGGGCGCGGCGTGCGACCCGGCGGTGAGGACGATCACCATGTCGAGGTCTTGGGCGACGAGGTCGCGGTAATCCTGAAAGCGCCCGGCGATGCCGAAATAGTCGCCGACGGACTGCAACAGCCCCGGCGACAGATCGCTGATCGCCGTCACCTCGAAATGGTCATCCAGTTCGCGCAGGTTCGGCAGCCACATGATCTGCGCCACCGTCCCGCAGCCGATCACCCCAACGCGTAAACGTGCCACGGCGTGCTCCTTCGTCGCAAGTA
>JBBSFO010000181.1:0-8736 GCA_038238655.1 Thermomicrobiales bacterium
ATGCGACGCCGAGGAGGTCGCGCAGCGGGGTGTAGGGGATGTTGAATGCGCTGGCGACGGGCGCTTCGGTGCAGCGGCCATCGTAGGTATTGACGCCCTTCGCGAGCGCCGCGTCCCGCCCGACAGCCCGCTCCATCCCCTGTGTGACGAGCGCGACGACGTAGGGGATTGTCGCATTCGTCAGCGCTTGCGTGCTCGTGCGCGGCACGGCTCCGGGCATGTTCGTCACGCAGTAGTGCGTCACACCGTCCACCTCATAGACCGGGTCGCTGTGGCTCGTCGGGCGGGCCGTCTCGATGCAGCCGCCCTGATCTATCGCCACATCAATGACCACCGATCCAGGACGCATCGCACGCACCATCGGTTCCGAGACGAGGCGGGGGGCACGCGCGCCGGGAATCAGCACCGCGCCGATCACCAGATCGGCTTCGGCGACGCTCTCCGCGACAGCGTGCGCGGTGCTGTAGAGTGTCGTCAGATGGCCGGTGAAGACTTCGGCGAGGTAACGCATCCGCTCGATGCTTTTTTCGAGTACCGTGACGTGCGCGCCCATACCGAGCGCCATCTGCGCGGCGTTCGTCCCGACCGTGCCGCCGCCGACGATCGCCACCTTCGCGGGGGCGACGCCGGGCACACCGCCGAGCAGCATGCCGCGCCCGTTGTACGTCTTCTCCAGATAATGCGCGCCGACCTGAATGGACATCCGTCCGGCCACCTCGCTCATCGGGTTGAGGAGCGGCAGGAAGTTCGAGGCGAGTTGCACCGTCTCGTAGGCAATACCCGTCGTCCGGCTGTCGAGGAGCGCGCGGGTGAGCGATTCATCCGCCGCGAGGTGAAGGTAGGTAAAGAGGATGAGGCCGGGGCGCAAAAAGCCGTATTCGTCGTGCGTCGGCTCCTTCACCTTGACGACCATCTCCGCGCGCGCCCAGACTGCGGCGGCCTCCGGCACGATCTCCGCGCCCGCCCGCTCGTACTCACCGTCCGCGAAACCGCTCCCGCTCCCCGCATCCCGCTCGACGAGCGCCTGCGCCCCACGCGCGACGATCTCCGCGATACCCGCCGGGGTCATTCCAACGCGGTTCTCGCGATCCTTCACCTCTTTGGGCACGCCAACGATCATTCCCACGCGATGTCACCCTTCCCGATACGACGCGCCTTCCTACCTGCGCCCCGCACCCTCTTGGAGTAGACAGTAATCAGTAGTCAGACGTCGGCATCGCAAGCCACGTCTTTGGCGCCCATATCGTACCACCCGACAGGCGCCATTCCGGCATGTACTGTCTACTGACTACTGTCTACTGACTCCTCCCCCGCTCGTTCTTTATGCACGGCATACGCCTGGCCGCGCAGATCGCGCAGGAAGACGGAGCGGCCACCGGGCGGGCCAAAGATCAGGCGGACGGCGAAGTGGTGCGCGCCATAGATTTGCGTCAGCCACTGCTCGATCACCGTCCCGACATCTTCAGGATCGAAAGGTGTGCCGCTCTCCGTCTCGATCACTAGCCCTTCCGCGTGACGAGCGGCGCGGTAGCCGGGCAGGAGATTGATCGCCTCGATCGCGCCTTCTTCGAGCGGTCCAGTACTGGCAATTGTCGCGCTCTCGTCCGCGACGGCGATCTCAACGGCGAGGTCCTGCGGCTCATCCAAATCCGGATCGTAGCCGAGCGCCTTGATACCCATTCCCTTATCTGCCGGGTGCGCGAACAGGCTACTTGCCGCCGTCCCACCGACCATCTTCGCCGCGACGAACTCTTTCGGCGCAGACCCTGTATTGTTTGCTCGCGCTGCCGCGACGATTGCGGAAATGTCTTGTGTCGCCATGGATTACCTCCCCCCGGCCCCTCCCGAAACGGGAAGGGGTGACGCATCACAATGCCGTGGCCTTCTCCATAATGTCCTGATCTCTCGAAGGTCCGCTTCCCCTTCCCGAGGCGGGAAGGGGGTTGGGGGTTAGGCCAAAAACGCCTTCACCGCCTCGACAAACGCCTCCGGCTGATCGTGCGCGATGGTGTGGCCGCTGCCGGGGAAATGGACGAGGCGGGCATTGGGCAGGAGCGCCATCGCTCGTTCCGTCATCGCGTCGGAAAGGGAGCCGCCGGTTGTCGGGTCGGCCTGGAGGATGAGGAAGGGCTGCGTGATGCGGGGCAGGACCTTCTCCAACTCCTGCTCGCCTTGCTTACCGGAAATCATCGCGTCGAACGGGCCGTCCGCCGTCATTTGGAGCCACGACGCCTCGCGCCGCCAATCGGCATCGTCGCGGTTCGGGCGCATGAAGGCGAGCATCGTGACAAGTTCTTCCGTCGGCAGGTGCTTGAATTCGCGAATATCGCGGAATCGCTCCACGACGTACACGCCATCGTGATATGGCGGATCCACCGCAACGGCCCGCACGACGCGCTCCGGCTCGCGCGCCGCGACGAGCGTCGCCGTGATCGCGCCGAGCGAGAAGCCGACGACGGTGACCTGCGAAAAGCCGAGCGCGTCAATCAGCGCGACGATGTCGTCCGCGTAATCTTTCCAGCGGTAGTGCTGTGCGCCCTCCGGCTTGCCGCTTTCGCCGTGACCGCGGAACTCGACCATGTAATGCCGCCCCGGAATCTCCGGCACGACATCCTGCCACATCAGCCAGCGATCCCAGATGCCGTGCAGCCAGAGGACCGGCTGGCCTGCGGGATCGCCCGCCTCGACGACATGCAAGGAAACGCCGTTCGCTTCAATCGTGTGATGCTGGACTTCCACTGAGAATGCTCCCTTCCGCCGGTTCGGTGCGCGCGGCGCGCGATTGCCGCCGATAGAATACCAGCATGCCCGCCGCCGCCGCGAATACGGGCAGCGTCATGATCAGCGCCGCCGCATGGATGCCGACAAACGAGGCGAGCGCGCCATCTATCAGGCTGGCGATTGGGCGGGTGCCGAGGAAGCAAACGCTCCAGAGCGCCATGATCCGACCACGCTGATGATCCTCGACGCCGAGTTGCAGGAGCGTCGTCGCGCGTGTCTGTCCGGCGAGGTAGCCGAATCCGGCGACCCCGAGCGCGACGATCGCGAGGACGAGCGGCGACAGAAAGGCGTATATGGCGATGCCCATCGCGAGCAGCGTGAGCATGATGAAGATGCGGCGGTATGGTGTCTCCGAACGTCCGGTAGCGAAGACGGCGGCGATCACGGCGCCTGTGCCGAACGCGCCGATCAGGTAGCCGGCAAGCGTGTCCGAGTGGTGGAAGACCTGCGTCGCGAAGGCAGGGGCGAGCGTCGTCACTGGGTCGAGCGCGAATGAAACGGAGGCGACGACGCCGAGCAGCGCCGCGAGCCGCAAGTCCTGCCGAATCAGATCGAGGCTGTCGCGCAGTTTCGGCAGTGCGCCCGGGCGACGCTCGTGCTGCCGGGGCTGGACGATCAGGAGCGCGCCGATCAGTGCCGCATACGAAAGGCAATTGAGGCCGAATGCCCATGGGATGCCGAGCCGTGCCACAACGAGCGCGCCGAGCACCGGCCCGACCGCCCGCGCCATGTTAAAGGTGACGGAGTTCATCGCAATCGCGGCGGGCAGATCAACCACGTTGACGAGCGATGGCACAATCGCGTTCATCGCGGGCGACCCGAACGCTGTAACGATCCCGAGCAGCAAGGCCAGCCCGATGATGACGGGCACCGTATCCCAGCCCGCGATTGCCAGCAGCGCGAGCGCACCGGTGACGACCATCGCGCCAAGTTGCGTGCCGATAATCAGGCGCTTGCGGTCAAAACGATCCGCCGCCCCGCCCGACCACGGCGCGAGCACAATAATCCCGGCGAACTGCGCGAAACTGACGACGCCGACCAGAAACGTCGAGTGCGTCAGCCGGTAAATGAGCAGCGCCTGGGCGATGTTCTGAAACCACGTCCCGCAGTTCGAGAGCAAGTTGCCGACGAAATACGGCCCGAAATTCCGCTGCGCGAGCACGCGGAGTGAGGAGTTCGATGTCGGGGTGGTTTCGGTGCGTGCCATCGCCTCGGTCTTCCTTTTACTGAAGCGCATCATGCGACGGACATTCGCACACGATACTCGCATCATCCGCGCCATTCACCGCGCGGTCGGACGATGGGGAGTTCGAGGTTCGAGGTTCGAAGAAATCACATCGAACTTAGAACCTCGAACCTCGACTCCCTACCAGTTCGTATGCTTGTAACGGGTGGCCCAGCCGCCGTTGGTGCTGGTGATCTGCTCGGGGCGGACGAAGAAGAGCCAGCGGGGTTCGTCCTTCGTGCGCTCCATGTAGGCCAGCCCCTCTGCGCCGCGATAATTCTCCGCCATCCGCGTGCCCATCTCTACCCACCGACCGCCGACATTCGGTGTCTCGATCACCGCCGCCCGGCCTTTGACGATCACGCGGCGATACGGCAGGTCGGCGGCATCAATGCAGAGCGACACGCGCCCGTCCCGCTCCAGATAGCGTGCCCACTCCGATCGGGCGCGGGGCACGAGGTAGAAACCACCGTCCGCATAAGCAAACCAGACCGGCACGACGTACGGATAGCCGTCGTCATCGAGGCACCCGAGCCGACCGATCACCGGCTGGGCCAGAAATTCCGCCCGTTCCTCGTCAGTCATCGCCGCCATCGTGCTTCCTTCCTTTAATTACAACGGAATTCGGTCGGCTCGTAGTAGAGCCGGGTGCCCTTCGGGCAGATTTCCAGCCTGCGAGCAGCACGCAGGCTGGAACCCCCACGCTCCCATCCTCTGTCACTTCATTATCGCAGGGCATCGTGCGGCAGGATGGCGTGCGCGCCACGGATGCCGTTGACGAGTTGCGTGACGCGCACCTCAACCAGCACGCTCGCCAGCGCCAATGCATCTAGCCGCGCAAGACCGTGCCGCTCGTTGAGGAGGTCGAGCATCGCCTCTACCGCGATGGCCGCCGCTTCGTCCAAATCTTCATCGAAGCCGAAGGTGATCCAGCCCGCCGGGGTGTCGGCGCGCGGGGTGGTGAGATGCAGGGCATCGTGCAATGAGAAGGTCAGTTCGACGCGCTCCATCGGGCACTCGATGCCAGTGCTGGAAACCTCGCCATCACCCTGCGCGGCGTGGCCGTCTCCAACGGAGAAGAGCGCACCGGGCACCCCGATCGGCAGGTAGAGCGTACTCCCTGCAACGAGTTCCTTGCAATCGAGATTGCCGCCCCAGATGCGCGGTGGCGGTGACGGGAGCCAGCCGGGTTCGTCCGGGGGCATGCCCATGATGCCCATGAACGGACGCAGCGCGATCCGATGGCCGTGTTGGTTGCGCCCTTCCAATCGGTCGGGGTCGAGCGTCCAGAGCAGGAAGGTTTCGCCTTCCGTGACGCCGAGGCGGCGGTTGAGCGGACTGTCCCAACCGCCTGCCGCCGTCCATCCCCAGACGCCGGTGCGCAAGGATTCAATCTTTATGCCGAGCGTCATCCCCGGTGCCGCGCCCCGGATGGCGACGGGGCCGCAGAGCGCGTGGCCGCTATCCCGCTCCGGGATACGTGGCGCGAATTTGCGCGGGCGATCTTCCGACCGCGTCGAGCGGCGCGGTTCGAGGTTCCAGCCCGCATCGAGCGTGCGGAATCGGACGGTGTCGCCGGGATCAATCGTCAGCACGGGCGGCAAATCGCTCGAAAACCGCCCGTGCAGCGTCGCCCGCTCCGGCTCAATCACATGGTACGCCACACAACCTCCCGACTGAGGCCGGGGAGAACCGCAGAGACACAAAGAGCGCAGAGGACGCAAAGAAGAGATGATGAGAGAAGATCAGACCCACGGCTGACATCTCACTATTTTTCCTCCTCTCCCTCTGTGCGCTCTCCGTGTCCTTTGCGTCTTTGCGGTTCATTTGTTTTCGCCCCTCCCCCGAGAGTAGCATGTGGCGGGCGGGTGCGTCGAGGTGGGAGGGACGTGCTACACTGGCGCGCATGGGGAACGAACCGGCGAACACCACAACGATCCCCCCCTCGCCTCATCACATGGATCGGTCGCCGCTGGCGTCGCCGCGCTTCGTGCTTTTTCTTGCAGCGACGACCGCATGGTTTTTCACGATCTTTGTGCTACAAGCGGCACTGCCGCAGTATATGCAAACGCACGGCTTCTCGAATGGGCGGATCGGCCTCGTCATTGGAGCGCTCTCAATCAGCGCGATCCTGGCCCGACCCGCGCTCGGTCGCGCGATGGATCGCGGCGCGCTTATTCCCCTCCTGATCGTCGGCGCGGTGATGATGCTCTCGTCGCCGCTCTATGGGATCGGCACGCTGCTCTGGGTGCTGCTCGCCGTCCGACTCTTCCAGGGCGTCGCGTCGGCGATCTTCATGACTGGGAGTGTCGTGATGGCGGCGGAACTCGCGCCGGAAACGCGGCGGGGCGAGGCAATCGGGCTGTCGTCGGTCGCCTCGACGGTTGCTATCGCCACCGGACCACCGGTCGGACTGCTCGTCGCGACGCACGTCTCGTATCACTTGACCTTCGCGCTTTCGGCGGGCGCGGGGCTGTTGTGCGCGCTGTTGCTGCTCCCGTTGCGGGCGGGAGCAGCCCTAACCCCCCAGCCCCCTTCCCCACAGGGGAAGGGGGAGCAAATGCGGGGATCGTTACTGGAGTGGCGGGTGCTCCCGGCGGCGATTCCGAGTTTCGTGACGGCGTTGGGCAATGGGGTGGTGTTCGCCTTTCTCGTGCCGCTGATGAACGAGCGGCATTTGCCGGGCGCGGGCTTTTTCTTCACCTTCGACGCGCTGATGTTTTTCACGGTACGGGCGGTTGGCGGGCGATGGTCAGATCGCTACGGACGGTGGCGCGTGCTGATCCCCGGCCTAATCGCGCTCGGCGTCAGCCTGACGATTCTGACCGCCTTTCCCGTCTTCCCCGCCTTTGTCGTCGCCGCGCTGCTCTGGGGCGGGGCGATCGGTCTCGTCATCCCTGAACTGAACGCGCTCGCGGTAGATCTCGTACCCCCGGAGCGACGCGGGGCGGCGCTGGCGACGCAAACGGGCGTCTTCGAGTTGGGCTTCCTCGTTTCCGGCCTCGCTCTCGGCTGGGTCGCGGACTGGCTCTCGCTCCCCTTCATCTTCGCCCTCGCCGCCGCCCTCTTCTTCTTCACCGCCATCTCCTCCTGGCTCCGGTACGGTCGAAACCGAAAGAACCGCAGAGACGCAGAGAGGGAGAAAGAGATGAAGAGATGAAAAGATGATCTGCTCTCACCCTTCTTTTCTCCCTCTGTATTTCTCTGCGTTCTCTGCGTTCTCTGCGTTCTCTGGGTCTCTGCGGTTCATTCGGTTTCCGCTCAATCCCCAGTTGCCGGTTCACGGATGACGGAAAGGACGGCGGCGGCTTGTTCATAGCGACCGAAGGAGGGCATCATGTAGATGCCCTGCACGAGGTCTTTCGCCTCCGCAATCAGCTCCTGGGCAAGGGCGATGCCGACGTGGCGGCCGTCGTTTCCCGCGTCCGCCATGCGCTGACGGACGCGGTCAGTCAGGACGATACCGGGCACCTCATTGTGCAGAAACTCCGCGTGCCGCGTGTTCTGCAAGGGCAGCACGCCGAGCAGGACAGGTATCTCGATGGGGCCATAAATGTCGAGGAAGCGCCGCCAGCGGTCGAGGTCGAAGATCGGCTGCGCCATCACGAAGTGCGCGCCTGCCGCGATCTTCCGCTTCAGCCGTCGCGCTTCCTCGTGCAAGTCGTCGCGCGTCGGGTCCACAGCGCAGGCGATGGTGAAGCCGGCTGCCGCGCCGATCGGGTTGCCGCCAATGTCCACGCCTTCATTCATTTGCTTCAAGATACCGATCAGGCCGACGGAGTCCACATCGTAGACGGCCGTGGAGTTCGGGTAGTTCCCCAATGACGGCGGATCGCCGGTGAGGGCGAGGACATTGCGCAAGCCGAGCGCGTGCGCGCCGAGCAGGTCCGCCTGCAGGCCCATCAAGGAGCGGTCGCGCGTCGTCAGGTGAATGATCGTCTCGATGCCGACCTGCTGCTGAATCAGCGCGCAGGTCGCGATCGGACTCATCGAAAGGCGGGCGCGGGCGCTGTCCGTGACGTCTACAGCGTCCACCCCGGCCTCCATCAGCAGCCGCGCCCCGGCGAGCACCTTTGCCGGGTTGAGACCGCGCGGTGGGGCGACCTCAACCGTCGCGACGAACTCGCCGCGCGCCAGTTTGCGGCCGAACTCGCTGCCATATTCCGGCTCCTCAAGCCCCGCGTCCGTCACCTCTACCGGGAGCATCGTGATCGCCACTGCGGCGCCGTTCGGGTGCTTCGCGGCCTGTGGATCGAGGGCAATCAAGGCATCGAGCGCTTGCCGCATCGCGGCGATGTGCGCCGGTTCGGTGCCGCAGCAGCCGCCGATGATGCGCACGCCCGCCTCCGCCGCCTGCCGCGCGTGCGCCGCGAGATACGAGGGCGAGGAGGCGTAGACGATCCGCCCGTTGAGGTCGGCAGGCCAGCCCGCATTCGGCATCGCGCTGATCGGCAGATGCGTTGCCTGCCGGAGCGTGAGGGCGACGCGCGTGACATTCTGCGGCCCGACCGAGCAATTCGCACCGATCATGTCCACGCCGAGGCGCGTCAACTCGCGTGCCACGTCCCGCGGCGCGTGGCCGACGGGCGTACGGTCATCGTCCGCGTAGGTCATCGAGGCGATGATCGGCAAGTCGGAGATCGCGCGTGCCGCCACGATTGCCTCGCGAATCTCGGCGAGCGACGAGAAGGTTTCCAGGAGCAGCACGTCCACGCCACCCTCGACGAGCA
>JBBSFO010000182.1:0-8725 GCA_038238655.1 Thermomicrobiales bacterium
GCCACTGCCCGCAAACGTCACCGGCACCCCGATACTGGCGGGTAATCCATTGAACCCGGAGGCACTCGCTGTCCCCGGCACGGGCGGTACACCGGTGACCGGCCCCGTAACAGGCGATGATGGCGTGCCCGTAGCGCCGACGGTGAAGGCATTAATCAGTTCGTGCCCGCTGAGCGTGCCGTGCGTGGTCACCTGCCAGAAGCCCGCCGATGGGAAGGTAACGGAGGACGTGAACGCGCCAGTATTGTCCGCCTGAAGGTTGGGCAACGATGTTGGCGCGCCACCGCCGGGCGGGGTTTCCCACGACGCAATCGTCTCGTTTGCGTTGAATCCACTCCCGGTGAACGTCGCCGGGGCGCCAACGGCGACGGGTGGCGCGGTAGGCGGCGCGCCGCTCGTGGGCGCAGTGACGGGCGCGACCGGGGCCGGAGCCGTGGTCGTGGTACCTCCGGCAGTGTAGCTCATCACAACTTCTTTGCCGCTGTCAATGCTGTGCGCCGTTACCTGCCATTGACCGGCCATTGGGAATGAGACTGGAATCTTGAAGCCACCCGTGCCATCTGTCTGGAGACCTCCCAGCGTCGTAAAAACGCCGTCCGGTCCGATCTGCCAAGCAGTGAGCGATTCATTCGGCGCGAAACCGTTGCCGGTGAAGTTCACCGATGCCCCAACCGCGACCGGCGTTGGCGCTGCCGCCGATGCAGGCATCGCGACGACGAGTGCGAGCGCAAGCCCGAGACTCAGAAAAATTAGCCGACCGTGCAGATACCATTGGCGCATCATGCCCTCCCCGTATGTTCGTCGTGCATACCCCTATGTTGTCATAAGAGTGTAGCAGAGATCGGTCACTCTTACCAATACACTGCATATGCGAACAGTACGTACAGTGGGAGGCATCGAAAAGCCGATCGGTGAACTGATACGTTTTCGCAGTCGAGTGGTCGTGATGCCATCGGTGTAGGGGCGATCGCGCCATCGCTGTCGTGAATGAGTACATGAACAGTACTGGGAGTGGTGAAGGCACGCGCCCGGCGTGCCTCCACCGGATAATGACTTGATTCAGTCGTTGAGACCCATAGAACGCGCGCTTATGGATTCATGACGATGTACTCGATGTGCGCCCGATCCGGCCACCACTCGTCGCTTTTCATGTCAATGACCTTCGTGCCCGTCGCGCCGAGGGCGACGGTGAGCGAGCCGTCGTCGTGGTCGTCGGTCTCGTCGTCGTTCTCCCGGTCAATCAGCGTGGCATCGTGCGTGACGACAACGGAGCGATCAATCTTCCATTCGAGACGGAGTTTCAGGACGACGCGCACCTCGTCGTCATCATCCTCGATGTACACGACCTCCTCGATCGGATGGAAGGGGCCGAGTGTGAAGGTGTCCGCGAAGGTGGGGTGCGCCCAGTGATCCTTCCCAAATGCCTCCCGATCCACGATATCCATGTGCCCGTTGATCGTCACCGTCTGCGTCACGTCCTCGTAGTTCAGGAGTTTGCGGAAGGAAGACCAGCCGAAGGTGGCGAGGTACATGAACGTCGCGCCGCTGCTCTCCTGCGCGAAGCGGAGATCAACGCAGTTGGGCATCGTTGGCAGGTCCGCTTTGGTATCCGTCCATGTGGCGCCGTCGTCCTCACTCTCCCACACCCCGGCGGGGCTGGCGACATAGACATGGGAGGCGGTCGCGCTGGAGCGGTCGGCCTCCAGCGCGACGTACCCGAGGCCGTTCGGCTCCGTCGTCACCTGCTTCCACCCGGCGGTCTGCCGGTGGAAGACCGCCGCGCCGGCAATGAGGAAGGCGCGGCCGGAGGGGACGATCGCGAAGCGCGTGATCGGCAGGGAGACAACCGGGTCGGAGATGTTCGTCACGGCCCAGAAGGGCGCGTCGAGGCGGAAGACCTTGCCGTCGTTCATGCCGACGAGGACGGAGTTGCCGTCGAGCGAGGCGGTCGCGGTCGCGAAGAACGGCAGGTCGTTCCCGCTCCCGTCGGTGGGCGGGAGGTGCGGCACATTCGTCAGTACCTGCCAGTGGTAGCCACCGCCGGAAACCGGGAAGAGGCCATAGATCGCTTCCCCGACCGCCCCGACCGCCAGCATCCGCTCGCCGGCCGGATTCATGAAGATGGGGGTGGTGACGGCCTCGGTCACGTTCGAATTCGGGATGGTCTGGTCCGTCACCAGGTCGTTGGCGAGGCCGTCGTTCGTGCCATCCACGGGGATGACGCCAATAGAGAGAGGGAAAGCGGGGAACATTTGCAGGTCGTGGAATCGCCGATTTCCGTCCTCCCACTCGGCGGCGCGCGCCTTCCTCCCGTACTCGGTCAGCACGCCGCTCGGGTCCGTACCCGTCAGCGTGTTGTTCTCCCGGATCAGATCGCCCGAGTCGAGGAAAAGGGTGAGAACGCCGTCGCCGCCGTCGAGCCGTCGCCACGGGTCGGCGTTGACGTACAGCGGGGTGAAGAGATTACCATTGTCCTGGAGCGACCCCGCGATCAGTCCCGCGTCGTGCTGGCTCGGCGCGAAACGAGCGAACTGGAGGTCGGGCAACTGCCGGTTCGTGGCGGTCGTCCACGTCTTGGCGAGGTCCGGCGTGGTCGCAAGACCGCCGTCGCTGCCCACGAACATTTGCACGCGTGCCGGGTCCGCCGGATCGAAGACGAGGGCGTGCGTGTCTGCATGGAGATGGGCACTTGCGCCACCGACGGACCGCCAATTCTTCCCGCCATCCGTCGAGATGAAGAAGTTGCGCAACCCGATGGAGACGAGATTGGGGTCGAACGGCGAGACGCCGACGCAGAGATTGAAGCCGCCCTGCGTTAATCCCCCCTGATCTTGCGCCGGGGTGCCGCCGAAGAGCGGGTTCGTCGTACCGTTAATCGCTGTGCCCGTCACGCGCCACGTTAGGCCGCCGTCCGTCGAGCGGAGCACCCGGTACAGAAAATCGTCGGTCGTCCAGATGACGTTGCCGAAAGAGTCCGGGGGCACAGGGTTGCCGTTCATGTCCGTTTTCCGGGTCAGCGGGCCGCCGCCACAGACCGCGTACATGGTGCGGCGGTCGCCGGTGCAGACGCCGAGGTCAATGCGTTGCATCAAAGCATCCTTGACACTGCCCGTGATCGTCGCGCGCCCAGTCACCGCGAGGCTGCCACCCGGGCCGGACCAGTCCGCGTTGAAGATGCCGAAGTGATTGCCGAGGTCCGTGCCCCACGCGGCGATGACGACGCTGGTGTTCGGGCCTTCCGCCAGCCCGCTAAACCGCTGACCGGGCGGCAACAGCATCCGCGTGAAGACGTAGTTGCCGCCCGCCGCGGGGATCGTCGCCCAGAAGACGCCGTTATCGCACGCGAGGATGATTTTCGACCGCTCGCGCACGACGATCGCGCGATTGATCATCCCGGTTCCGAGTACCGTATCTCCCGCGTCGCGGACGATGATTCGTCGCCAGTTGAAGAGCGGAGCGGCAGACGTCGTATCGGTCTCGAAGAGCGCGTCCCCGGCGGCGAAGACGTGACGGTCGCCGTGGATGCCGTGCGCGAGCGAGCGTGTCTGAACAAGGGGCCACGTCGTGCTGAGGGGAATCGCCGCCCCGCCGGACTCGTCCACGAGCCAGACGCCGCTGCTGTCGGCGGCGGCGAGGAGGGGATCGGCCGGCTGTGTGCCGACGCGCAACACGTCCCGCACATTGCCGGCGTGGTAGGTCGCGCCGGGGTCCGCCTGGTCCCCGGCGAGCAGGATGCCCCAGTTGGTGACGAGATTCCAGACACTCATGACGCTGCCCTCCTGTCAGGTTCGCACGCCGCGCGTTCACGGATCATGCGCGGAACAGTCTGGCGGCGCTGTCGCATGATACTGATAATGACGCCTGCGACGGCGCATGGTTCCATGCTTGCCCAGACGGGGTTACCGCCGTACCGGGCACGAACTGCGAGCATCAAATGAAAAACGCACCGCTCGATGAGAGCGGTGCGGGGAAAAACCGGTGTGGTACGTTTACGAAACGATGTAGCGGATCACAACATCTTTGCCGGAGGTCTGACCGTGTGCAATCACTTGCCAGCCGCCGGCGGCCGGGAAGGTGATCTGAATTGTCACGGTGCCATCCACCGCCGCTTGCGCGGAGCCGATCTGCGCGACACTCGCATCCGGTGCGGTGACCGACGCGGAAACCGTCTCATTCGCTGTGAAGCCGCCGATCGTGAAGGTCACTGCCTGACCAACAGTCGCCGTACCGGTGCCGGGAGCCGGAACCGGCACCGGAGCAGGAGCCGGGACAGGAACGGGATTCGTGACGATGCCCGGACCGTACACGTAACCAGGAGCGTACACGGAGCCGGGACCAGAGAAACTGGCGCCCGGGCAGGAGCCGTAGTAGTACCCGGTGTCAAAGTAGTAGCACGGGCCGAGGCGCGGATACGCGGGGAGGAAGCCTGGTGGCGTACCGGCGGTCGCTCCAACATCCGCGAGGACGGTGATCCCCGTCAGTTGCCCGCTCGCCTTGATACGGAAGACCGACGGCTGATAATACACCTGCGCCGTGAAGCCGCCGATCGCATTCGCCGTCACATCGGGGAAGTAGGCGTTCTGGTTGTCGTTGGTGAACCCCGAAATCGTCACCTTCTCGCCGGGGGCGAAGCCGTTGCCGACCAGAGTCAGCGCCCTCTGCCCATTCGCGTTGCTGAACTGCACCTGCAAGCCGGACGCGCCCACCGCCTGCGGTGCGACGGCTACCAGCGCGAGCAGTACGCCAAAGACGAGCAGCACGGGCCAGACACGTAACCGTTGTCGTTGCATACCGTCACTCCTTCCGAACTCCCTACCTGCGGTCCCAAACCTTCGTATGCACATCATATCATGACGCGGAAGATGGTGGCAGTAGAGCGCGCGGCAATCGGTGATCGAAATGATGTGGCTTCCGGAAATCCTAACCCCCCGCCCTCTTCCCTCCGATGAAAGGGGGCGGGGGGTTAGGATTTCTCCGCTACTTTCCCCTGGTACGTTGGCGTGCGATACTTGCTGCTGCGAACGAATGGTGTGAGAAGGGAGCGGGAGCAATGATGGCGGAACCCGCCGTGCGGATGATCGGGAGCGACGTACCGGGCATGGCGTCGTAAATGTCCTGGCGTCGCGCGCGTCCTTCCACCCCGCGCGAAGACGCGCCCGCGCTCTCCGACGACGAGGCGCTCGTCCGCGCCACGCAACGGGGCGATCTCGATGCCTACAATCGCCTCGTGCGCACCTACGAGCGGCAGGCGTATGCGGTCGCGCTCCGGCTGATGCGGCGGCCCGAGCTTGCGGAAGACGCGACGCAGGACGCCTTTATTCAGGCGTATCGCGCGCTCGATACCTTTCGGGGCGGCTCCTTCCGCGCCTGGTTGCTGCGGATCGTCACGAACCGCTGTTACGATATGCTCCGCGCCGCCACCCGACGTGCCGCCGATTCGCTCGATGATCAGATGTTCGAGGCCACGCCGCACTGGAGTAGCATCGCCGCGCCGGACGATCCGGCAAGCCGCGCGACGCAGGCCGAACTCGGGCGACTGCTCGAACGCGCACTCGGTGCGTTGCCAGACGATCAGAAACTGACCGTCGTCCTATGTGACGTGCAGGGGTATGCGTATGAGGAAACAGCGGAGATCATGGGCGTGGCGCTCGGCACGGTAAAGTCGCGCCTCAGCCGGGCACGCGCGGCGCTCCGTGACACGCTCCGGGGGCAGGAACAATTCGCGGAGTATCTCCGTTTCTTTTCTGACGGCCACGACGGGCCGATGCGTTGATTGGCTGGGAGCCATCACGCAGGGAGAACATAGTACGTATGAGGGCCGTAGTATGACGATACCATCCGGCGGGATGTCCACACCAATTGATGACGAACTCCTGTCGGCGTATCTCGATGGGCAGATTTTGCCCACCGAGCGCGATGCAATTGAGATGGCAAGTGCCGCCGATCCAGTTGTGCGCGCCCGTATCGCCGATCTCCGGGCGACCGTCGCGCTCCTGCACGCCTTGCCACAGCCCGTGCCGCGTCGCACCTTTATCCTGACGGCGGAGCAAGCGGCGGCGATCCGCCCGGCACGCGTGCCCTGGATTACGCGCCTGTTTCCCACGGTGGCGGCGGTGAGCGCGGTCGCCGCCGTACTCTGCCTCATACTCGTCGCTGGAGACCTCGCAACGGGCGGCTTCAGCGCTCGAAAACAACCGGCGACTGCGGCGCGCGCTGCCATCGAATCGGTTCCCAACGCCACCGCTCCGCTGGTGACGAGCGTTGCCGCCGCGCCCACCGCAGCGGCGATCTCGACGGGGAGCATCAACGCGTCGGGCGCATCCAACGCGGCACCGGCAGCCTCGCCTGCCCCGGCGGCAGCGGCAGCGGCCCTTCCACCCGTGACCGTCGCCGCAGGCTCCGCCGCTGTAGCGCGCAGTGCAGGTGCGCCGTCCGTCGGCGCGGCGGCTATCGCGCCAACCGCAACGGTCGGATCATTCGCCGCGAGCACGGTCGCGCCGTCCGCGCCGCCGACGATCGTCGCGAATCTCCAGCCGCCGCCCCCCGCCGCTGCGCCGACCGGTGGCGCGACGGTGACCAAAGAGACGCATCGTGTGCCGGTCGCCCTCGTGCGCGCCGGAGAAATTGGGCTGGCCCTCCTCGCCCTCGCGGGCATTGCCCTCGCCGTCCTCGGCTGGCGCGGCAAAACACGGCACAGATAGAGAGGGGAGTCGAACCACCACGACACCAAGATCACCAAGAGGAACAAAGACAAGAAAGAGTTCTCTCTGTTCCTCTCTCTTCTTGGTGTTCTTGGTGTCTTGGTGGTTCGATCCTTCCCCATTATGGAAGGTGCAAAATGGCAGACACTCCCATGGATCGTCGCACGATCACCCTGCACCATACGACGCGGCGCACGATGACGGTGCAGGGCGTCGGTATCGCCACGCTACCCCCGGACATTGCCCGGTTCTCGGTCGGCATCAGCGAAGAAGGATGGCAGGTGCGGCAGATTCAGCAGTCGGTCGCGCGGCGAACCGACGCAGTACTGTCGGCGTTGCAGAGTCATGGCGTCGTCGAACGCGACCTGCAAACGACCGATTATGCAATTTCGCCGGAGCATGACTATCGAGAGGGTCGGCATGTCTTTCGTGGCTACTCGGTTACCACGTCGCTCCGCGTCACCGTTCGGGAGATCGGTCAGGTCGGCGCACTGCTTGAAGCGGTGACCGACGCGGGCGCGACAGATATTGATCGGATCACCTTTGAACTGGACGATCCCGAGCAGGCGAACCGCCTGGCGCGGGCGGAAGCGGTGCGGAACGCGCGCGCCAAGGCGGAAGAACTCGCGGCGGCGGTCGGCGCGACGCTCGGCCCCGTTATCACCGTCAGCGACACGACGTATGCCCCTGACGAACCCCTCCCCATGATGCATACCGCGACACGCGCGCTTTCGTCCGCACCACCGCCAATCATGGCGGGCGAAATCGATGTCGCCATCACGCTCACGATCACCTACGCACTCGAATGAACGGCGCGATGGAACGTTCCGCAATGCGTGGTCGTTCTTCCTCCAGCAGCGGTCACACCGCTCGGTGTGTCGCCGTCGCCATTATCATCAGGAGGTAGATAGCCATGCGTCGCGCATCTCTCGGTCTCATCGCGGCAGCCGCCGCGCTCATCTTTGCGCTCGTCGCGGCGACGCTCTCAATCGTCGCGGTCAGCCGCAACCACAGCCAGACGGTGACGCTTTCGCCATCCACCGCGCCGGACAAGCGCACCGTCGCGGTGAGCGGTACCGGCATCGCCACGATCGCACCGGACCTCGCCCGCTTCACCGTCGGTGTACAAGAGCAGGGCAAGAACCTGACCGAAGTGCAGGGCACCGTTGCGCGGGAAACGGACGCGATCATCGCCGCCATTAAGAAGAACGGCGTGGACACCGACAAGGATGTCAAGACCTCCGGCTACGCGGTGCAGCCCGTTTTTGATTATCCGAAGGACAAAGCGCCGGTGGTCAGTGGCTATCGCGTCGCCAACACGCTGAATGTGACGGTGCGCGAACTCGACAAGAACATCAACAAGGTCGGGCCGCTGCTTGATAGTGTCGTCGCGGCGGGCGCGAACAATGTCGGCAGCATCACCTTTGGCCTTGCCGATCCAGACAAAGCGAACCAGATCGCGCGGCAGGAAGCGATGAAGAATGCCCAGGCGAAGGCGAATGCCCTCGCGGCGGCAGGCGGCGCGACGCTCGGCCCCGTCATTACCGTTAGCGACCAGACAACGACACCCGCTGCGCCCCGCGAGGTGTCACAGGCCGCCGCTGCCGCCCCCGCCTCCGGCGCCGCGCCGCCCACGCAAATCCTTTCCGGCGAAACGAGCGTCACCGTGACAGTCAACGTCACATACGGCCTTCAATAACGAGTAGCGAGTAACGAGTAACGAGTAACGAGGTTTGCCCACTCGTTACTCGTTACTGCTATTTCATCCAGTCGTCGCCGCGCGAGACACCCTCGGGCATCGCGCCGTGGAAGATGACGTTCAGGCTCTGGCGCATGTACGCGTCCGCCGCCTCCATATCGTTGGTGCGGTACTGCGTCGCTACACTGACGACGATCAGGTTCGCCACCAACTGCCCGAACTGCCCCGCATCGAGGCTGGTGCGGAACCGGCCCGAGCGCTGCCCGTTGGTCGCTACCTTCGCGATCAACTCGGCGAGCGTGAACGCTTGCGCCGCCCGCACCGC
>JBBSFO010000183.1:0-8724 GCA_038238655.1 Thermomicrobiales bacterium
CCGATGTCGTCACCGCCTACCGCACCTACATCGCCGCCTATCTGATCTCCCGTAATGCGGAGCGGTGAGGCGTGATGCGCATTCGGGAAGCGACGCAGGTGGACGCAGCGGCAATCGCGCGGCTGCATCTCGATAACTGGCGCATCGCGTATCGGGGCATCGTGCCGGACGATCTGCTGGAGGCGATCACCGTAGAATCTCGACAGCGGCATTGGGATGGCGTGCTTGCCGAGCCGGACGGCGCGGAGTTCGTGTATGTCGCGGAAGACGAAGGCGGACAGATCATCGGTATCGCGTCGGGCGGGCCCGAGTTGGGCGGCGACCCGTACTATCGCGGCGAATTGTACGTCCTCCATGTGCGCCCGGACGCGCAGGGGCAAGGCGTCGGGCGGGCGCTGATGCGCGCCGTCGCGGAACGGCTGGCGGCGGACGACATCATCACCCTGCTCGTCTGGATGCTGCGCGAGAACCACCCCGCCCGCCACTTTTATGCCGCGCTGGGTGGCCGATTCGTCCGCGAGCAGCCCGCACTGTTCGAAGGTATGCTGCTGATGGACGCGGGCTACGGCTGGCTCGACACGATTCCGCTGCGACGATGAAACAGACAGATAGCGCATGGAGATAAAATGCTTGCATTTTAGAGTGGGCGTGTTAGTATTGACGCATGGGATGGGAGATTGAGGCCACAGACGAGTTCACGAAGTGGTACGACAGTCTGAGCGAAGCCGACGATGATGCGGTTTCGGCGGCGATCGAATATCTCAGCGAAGGTGGCCCCGGCCTCGGACGCCCATTCGTGGATACGATTGACCACTCGCAGATCGCGAACATGAAAGAATTGCGACCGAAACGCAGCGATATTCGCATTCTGTTTGTCTTCGATCCCCGCCGCACGGCAATCCTGCTCTTAGGTGGCAGCAAGACGGACGATTGGCAGGGATGGTACAAGCGGAATATCCCGGCAGCGGAACGACTCTACGCCGCGTATCTCGCGGAACTCAAGAAGGACGGAACAGTATGAGTGGGCACCGCCCGTGGTCCGAGATTCGGCATCAGCGATCCCCCGAGCGGGAGGCGGCGATTGCCGCCGAGGTGCGCGCCGTACTGCGCGAGAACGCACTGATGCAGTTGCGGCGGCGGCGGGAGATCAGCCAGCAGGAACTCGCTGCCGCGCTTGGCGTGTCACAGGTCAATGTTTCGCGTATTGAGCACGAAAATGATCTCCAACTCTCCACGATGCGGCGGTTCATCGAAGCCCTCGGCGGGGAACTGATCGTGCAAGCCAGGATTGATGGCGAGACGTTTGATCTCCTTAGCACCGAACAATCATCATCTATCGCGAGCAGCCAATAGCCCCGTAGTATGACGTGCGATCGCATTAATCAGACAGGAGGTCTCGTACGATGCGCGCAGACATCGTCCCCGGCGCCACATTCCCGGACTACGAACTGACCGATCACGCGCGGCAGCGGCAGAAGCTCTCGGCGTTACAGGGCAACGACCCGATGATCCTCATTCTGTCGCGCGGGCATTACTGACCGAAGGACCACCAGCAGCACCGTGCGTTGGCTGCTTTGTATCCCCAGATCGCCGTCGCCTACACGAAAATCGTCACGATCACGACCGACAACATCCTCGAAACCAACGAGTTCCGCAGCGCGGTCGGCGCGCAGTGGCCGTTCCTGTCCGACGCGGGTCGCAAGGTGCAGAAGGACCTCGATATCCAGGAATACACCGACCCGCACCACGATCCGATGATCCCCTATACCCTCGTCCTCGAACCGGGCCTCGTCGTCTACAAGGTTTACAATGGCTACTGGTTCTGGGGTCGCCCATCAAACGAGCAACTCTGGCAGGATCTGCGCGATGTCACCGCGCGCGTCCGGCCCGATTGGGACATCACGAAGCCCGAACTGCGCGCGGCATGGGAGCAGGGCGACAAGCGGCGTTTCTACCCGTACAAGGAGCGAACCTGAACGGCGATACCATACGGGAATCATCTATCCGATAACGGACAGCCTATCGTTTGGTAGAATAATGCTACGATGGTTTGCGGGCGAGGATTGAGGGAAATGATGCGGGTACTGCACCGGGGCCGAGGGCTTCTTATCGCGATGTTGCTGATGACGTTGACGATGGCGAGCGTCGGGAATATCGCGGCGTCCAACCCGGCGGAGTTCATCGCCTCCGATCCGCCGAGTGGGGCGACCGTCGCCACCGCACCGACGCAGATCACGCTCACCTTCAGCAAGCCAACCGATCCGAGCATGACGGGAGGCTATGTCCACAATGTGGATGGCATCATCGTCTCGACGACGATCAAGGTCAGTGCGAGCGACCCGACAAAGGTAATCGTTACCCTCACGCCAAATCTCGCGAGCGGCTGGTACATGGTGATGTGGAACACCGCCCTCGTCGGCAGCGACGACTACATCACCGGCGACGTGACGTTCGAAATCGCCTGAGCGCGTCTTCCATTATGCGCCGCGCCACCACATTCCCACATCTACGTCGTGACCCATTACATCGTCCGAGTTCAAATGCAATCCCAGCGACACAATCCTGTCGTCACTAGGGTTAAACGGGTTCTGTGGAGATGGCTCACCTAACACCGGCCCCATCGCGTCTCCTGTGGGCTTCCACAGCATTGCCCAATTTCGTTGGCGTGCACAACGCGACGCTATATGAACAGCAACAGGGCCAGGCGGCAAGGACGGAGGTCTCGTATTCGAGAGAGCGGTGCGAATATCTTCTTTCCATTCTTTCTTTGTCGCTCCGCTCCCTCCATGGCAAGCGAAATTGGCCCATCCTTCCAGGACAGAATATTGACCAAGTGGCGTAGCCTGTCCAACTGCAAGGTACGATCCCCGCCCCACGCTTTTTGTTGCGCTGACAAAGGCGAAATGTCCCGCACCGAACCGATTGACGACGGGAGTTAGATAGTTCTCCAAGTCATAGTGGCGCAGCAGGCGCTCAGGTTTTTTGACATCAATTTGCATATGCAAGGAGAGTCGTTGATCCGACGGCAACGCTCCAACTGCGAATTGAAGATCATCCAAATACCGCTGCAATCGTATCTGGGCAGGATCGGTTTTGCTGTTCCAGCTCGCAAGCAATGGTTCAAAACCGGATAACGTCCTGAGCGCGTCGCCGTGTGACCAGAGCTGCCATATTCCGACTTCACTTGTATGGGTTCCTAATCCGCTGGAGGCGTGCTGCTGTTGCGATGATGTTCTTTTCTTGCCTATCGGCATCCGTTACTCTCCTGTAGACGCACAAGCGCCGCTACGATTTCTCTGCGGAGAACGTCACAAGACTCTCTACTCCGCAAGGTCGAAGCCTGTCTTTTCGACCGCGCGGCGGAACGCCGCTTCGTCCAGATCGAGGCCGAAACCTGGCGTATCGGGCACGCCCACCCAGCCATCGCGGACGATGTAGCCGGAGGCATCGAGGCCGGGCGTTGTTACCTCGTCCCACTCGACGTAGGTGAAGCCTTGAATTGCTCCGGCGAGGTGCGCAGCGGTGTAGTTGCCGACGTGGCCACCGTAATGATGCGGCGCGCTGCGGACGCCCCAGCCGTCCAGTTGCCTGCCGGTTGCCAGCCAGCGGGTGAAGCCGTGACCGAAGATGTCGTACTGCACCACATCAATGATGCCATCGCGCGCCCAGTCGAGCAGGCGGGTCGAGGCATCGCCCTCACCGTCCGCGATCAGGATGGGTAGCTTTTCCTGTTGCAACCACGCGCGCAGGTCTACGTACAGCATCGGGTCTTCGTGGAAGGGCTCCTCCATCCAAAAGATGCCGCATTCCGCTGTCGCCACGAGGACGTGCTTCGTGATGTTCAGGTTGTAACCGTTGTTCGCGTCCAGCATGATCGGTACACCGGGGCCGACTGCCGACCGTACCGCCTTAACCACGGCAATATCTCGCCGCGTGCCTTGTTCGAGCGGCATGTGACGCGCGCCGCGTCCGACCTTGATCTTGAATGCCCGGTGGCCGCGCGCATATCCCTCGCGCGCCTCGGCGGCGATCAGCGCGGCGGCTTCGTCGTCCGAGTCGAGGTGAAGATCATCGAAATAGAGTGAGGTGTCGTAGCACGGCGCGCGGTACGGCGTAGCAGGCGTGTGGCCGTTCATCGTGGCCGCGAGCGCATACACAGGCTGGCCCGCGCGCTTCGCCATCAAATCCCAGAGTGGATAGTCCCAGACGAGCCAGCGCGCGTCCGTACCGTGCACTACGGTGAATGCGTCGGACAATGATGTGCTGAGGAAGGCCGCCGCATCATCCCGACTGCCACGAAAAGCGCCGAAGCCCTGCGCGCCATCATCGGTCGTCAGGCGCGCAAGGGGCACGCGGACGGTCAGGCCATGGTCGCCGATCCGAGCATTCTTCCCCGCATGTCGTGGCCGTTGCCCCTCCAACACGACAAATTCGATGCGGACGATGCGCGCGTCTCCCATCACTAAACCCTCCCTCCGAATCATCGCCATGCGATCTACCCGCGCAACCGTGCCATCGCATAGGCATCAACATACGCACCGCTGCGGAAGGCATATGCGCGCAACGTGCCCTCGATGGCGAAGCCGAACTTCTTGTAGAGCCGGACGGCGGGGACATTATCCGCGTAGACCTGCAACTCGATCCGGCGCACGTCGAGCCAGTTGTCCGCCATCTCAATCATCGCCGCCATCAGCGCGCTACCCACCCCTTTCCCCTGGAAATCGTCGTGGACGGCCATGCCGATACTGGCGCAGTGACGGCGGCGGGGACTCGCCGCCGCGTGGAGTCCCAACTCGCCGACAACCCGACCGTCGCACTCCGCGACGAGGCTGTGCGCGCCCGCCGGGCGCTGGGCGAACTGCTCGCGGCGCTCCTCGAGCGCGCGGTATGGCAACTGGAGGGTGCCGGCGATGACGCCCGGGCAGTTCATGATTGCGGTGATCGCCTCGAGATCCCGAGACTCTCTGGCCCGCACGATAATTGTCGCCATCGCCCTCGACCCTTTCCTACGACCGATTGGCACACGAAGCAGCGCAGGTGTCTCCGTTCGTCCCCGATGATACCCGATCGAGACGCTTGACACGGCCTGAAGGACATGTCGAGAAGACGCCCCGACGACGCGTGCTTATGACCGCCGCGCAGCGGGACTTGGTGCCGGTGCAGGGAGTGGCGCGTCGCCACGGGCGGCATCGGCGATGGACTGGGGCACTTCGCGCCAGACCCAAAGAGCGGCGAGCAGGAGCATCAAGCCGGTGAGGAAGAAAGGAACGCGCAGGCTCGTCGCAGCGGCAAGGGTGGACGCGCCGAGCGGGCCGATCAACCCGCCTGCTGCGGTCGAGGCCGAAAGCAGGCCAAAGACTGAGCCACGTTCCTCCGGCGGCGTAATGTTCGCGATCAGGGCATTGGTCGTCGGGCCGACGCCGCCCGTCGTTAGACCAAAGAGCAGACGAAACCCGATCAGCACAAAAATCGTCGGTGCAAGCCCCTGCGGGATGTACGAGATGCCGCCGATCAGCAAGCAGCCGAGCAGGACGTACTTCGGATTGACCTTATCGGACATTCGCCCAAAAAAGATCGCGGAGATCGCGCCCGCCACGCCACCGAGGCCGAGCATCAGGCCGGTGATCGAGGCGGGGTTCGTCCCTGCGCGGACGAGATGCTGCACGAACAGTGGCACGATCGGCGCGACGGACTGGTTCGCCGCTTGTTCGAGCATCGGCACGGCGATCAGCACGAGCAGGAGTTTGTTGCGCAGATGCCCGCGCGTCGTCGTGAGAAACGAGGGACGTTTCGCTGCGGTCGCGGCGCGTGGCACGAAGTTCTCGTGTACGAAGATAAGGGCGACGAGCGCGCCGAGGCCGAGGAGTGCGCCGGAAACCCAGAGTGTGTGCCGGTAGCCGATCGCGTCCGAGAGATAGCCGCCGACAAGTGGCCCAACAGACGCGCCGGAAAAAACGGCCATCTGCATCAATCCGAGGCTGAAGCCGAGCCGGTCGCGCGGCACCGTACTCGCCACAAAGGCGACCGATGCCGAGACAGTACCAAGTGTCGCCCCTTCGAGCAGCCGCAGGATGAGGATGTGCCACGGTTGCTGGGCGAACGATGAGAGCGTGGCGAGGATGAACCCGCAACCCATCGCACGCACGACCATCGGCTTACGGCCGTAGCGATCCGCGACGACACCCCAGATCGGTGCGGTAATCATCATGGTCAGTGCGCCCGCCGAGTTCAGCACGCCGGACCAAATCGTCAGCGCGCGCACCGAATGGACGCCGAGATCGTCGCGCAGGAAGAAGACGTAGAACGGCGCGCGCGTATTGAAGCCGACGATTGCCAGCATCTGCGCGGCCCAGATCGCTGCCAGATTCCGCCGCCACTGTGCCACGCGCCCCCTCCCCCAGCCCCTCTCCCGCTGCGGCGGGAGAGGGGAGTTCGGTCCACTATCGGCGCCATCTGCCATGCGCATTGGCGTAAGCATAGCAGAGAAGGGAATGCGATCTCTGAATGGTGTTGCTCTTCGGCATCGCTCGACGCCCCAAGAGGAGTCACCCCTCTCCCGCCGCAGCGGGGGAGGGGCCGGGGGAGGGGGGAATCTCCGCCGGTACATTTCGCACAGGTCGGGGGCGCATGGTAGCGGCTGCGTCGCGATCCGGCACGCGCAGGGCAATCAGCGCCCCGATAACGGCGAGCGCGGCGGCGGTCAAGAAGCCCGCGCGGTAGGCGGCGATATGCGGCTGGACTACGCCGCCGGTGCCGAGACGTGTCGGCCCGAAGGCGGCGAGGACGCTGCTAAGGAGCGCCACGCCGAGCGCGGCCCCGAGTTGGCGCTGGACATTGGAGAGCGTAGACGCCTGCCCCGTCGCGGCGCGGGAGATCGTCGCGAAGCCCGCCGCCTGTGCGGGCAAGAAGACATACGCCATCCCGACGCCGATGCAGAACATCAGGAAGCGCACGAGCCACGGGCTGCTGTCGAGACGGATCGTGCAAAGCAGCGCCATCGAAGTTGCCACGCCGATCAACCCCCCGGCCATCAGACGGCGCGGCCCGACCGTCGGATACAGGCGGGCAACGAGTTGGCTCGACACCAGCACGCCGAGCGCCTCCGGAAAGGTCGTCAGGCCCGACGCCAGCGCCGACGCACCACGCGCCTCCTGCAAAAAGAGCGGGACGAGGAAGAGGACGCCGCTGAAACCGGCGGAGGAGAACATCGTGACGAGGTTCGTCGTGTTGAAGAGCCGGTCGCTCATCAAACGGAGATGGACCATCGGCTGCCGCACGCGCAGTTCGACGGCGACGAATGCGACGATCAGCACGAACCCGCCGAGTGCGGGAGCGATGATGGCGGGCGACGCCCAGCCGCGTGACGGCCCCTCGCTCAACGCGTACATGACGAGCGGGAAGCCCGTCCCGGCCAGCAAAAAGCCGGGCAGATCGAAGCCACCGGCGGTTGGCTCGCGGTGCTCGTGCAAAAAGGCTAACCCGAACAGAAACGCGATGATCCCGACAGGCACATTCACATAGAAAATCCAGCGCCATGAGAGTTGGCTGACCAGCAGCCCGCCGAGCACCGGCCCGCCCGCCGGGCCAAGGATGCGCGGAAAGATGAGAATGCGCGATACCTGCACCCGCTCGTTGGGCGGGAAAGTCCGGTAGAGCATCGCCGTCCCGACCGGGGTGAGCATCCCGCCGCCCGCGCCTTGCAAAACGCGGAAAAGCACTAACTGGCTGAAACTCCCCGCCAAGCCGCAGAGCGCCGACGCGACCGTGAAAAAGGCCAGTGCGAGCAGATAGATGCGCTTCGTGCCGAAGCGGTCGCCCAGCCACCCCGATGCCGGGATGACCACCGCAAGGCTGACGAGGTAGCCCACGACGACGGCATCAATCGCGGATGGGCGCACATGAAACTGCCGACTAAGCGTGGCGAGCGCAACATTGACGACCGTCGAGTCAATCGAACTCATCAGCATGCCGCAGACGAAGACGACCGCGACAACGATTTTCTGATCCGGGGTACGACGAGGCAAGGGCACGCTCCGAACCGGGAAGCAATGACTGCGAACGGCACGATGCCGAGCATAGCGCACAACCGGAGACGAGCCAACACAGTCATGGGCGCAATAAAAGAGTAGCGCAGGCTTTCCAATCTGTGCTACCAATATTCGCCTAGATCGCGCCTTCTTCTTTGAGCATCGCGAGCGCGCGGTCGAACGCGACAACCGTCTGGTCTACTTCGGCGGGACCGTGGACGGCGGAGACGATCAGTTGCATGCCGGACGGGTCCACACCACCGAGTTGCAAGGCGGCTTTAAGGCGGTGGATGAACTTCCGCGCCGGGATTTTCGGCGCGTCGAAGGTGAGGGGGATGAGCGACACCGGCCCGCCCGCTTTGCCCGCGACGCCGTGGCGCGCGAACGAGTCGTTGAAGCCCGCGCGGATCGCATCGGCGGTGGCGATGGCGCGCTGCTGCACCGCCGGGTCCCGGACAATATTCAGGCAGGCGATCCCGGCAGCGGCCGAGAGTGGGTTGGCATTGTAGGTGCCGGGGTGCGGGATGCGCTCGTGGCGCACCCATTCCTCATCATCGCTTTGCAGGAAGGGAGCAAAAAGTTCCGCTTTGCCAGCGATCGCGCCGCCCGGCAGGCCACCGGCGACGATCTTCGCCATTGTCGTCAGGTCGGGCAAAACGCCGTAGTATTCCTGCGCGCCGCCGGGGGCGTAGCGGAA
>JBBSFO010000184.1:0-8720 GCA_038238655.1 Thermomicrobiales bacterium
AAAGGGACGGACAATGCAGACGCAATCTCGTAGTGACGCGCTCGTTGCCGCGTACATCGAACAGAATCCCAACCGCTTTGGTAAGGACGAAGCGCGCCTGAAGGGCTATGGCGTTGCAGTTTGGGCGATCATCGGGTACTGGAAAGGGGCAGGCGACCTCACCGAAACGGCGGAGGGGTACGATGTCCCAATTGAGGCAGTTGAAGCGGTGGTCGCTTACTATGAGCGATACAAGGCGCTGATTGATAATCGCCTTGCCGCCAACGACCCGGACGAGGAAGATCGTGTTCGCGACGCGCTCCTCAACGATCCGGACGAACGCGTCCGTCGCTGTCTCGAACCGGACCCCAGCCATCTGGGTCCGGCCGAAGTGCGATTGAAGGGCTACGGCGTCTCGGCCTGGGCAATCATCGGATATTGGAAAGCGACGGGCGATATCGCCGAGGTCGCAGCAGGGTATGATGTCCCCGTCGAGGCGGTCGAGGCCGCACTCGCGTACTACGACCGTCACCGCGACATTATTGATGCGCGACTCGACGCGAATCTGATGGCATAAAGGGAATGGCGGCATTTCATCTCGACCATAATGTATCCGCTATACTCGCGCCGTTGCTTCTTTCCGGGGGGCACATCGCGACGACCGCGCGGGAAATGGGCATGGAGACAGCGCGCGATGAACGTATCCTCCTCACGGCAGCGAACTGCGCGTTGATTGTCGTGACACACAATGTCAAAGATTTTCGGCTTCTCCCCGATGCATGGCTCAGGTGGTCGCGGGCATGGCGCGTGGAACCGATACATGCTGGGATTCTGCTCATCCCAGACAATCATCAATGGGCGCCTGAACAGGCAGCCCACGAAATCGAGCCCTGATCGCACAGAGAGTCATCTTGCATAATGTCCTGTATGAGTGGAAAACGCGCGATGGCTGGCAACGCCGCCCACAGCCATCGGAATGAAAGGATACCGAAACGATGCTCGCACTACAGATCACGCCACCTATCGTGCCCGATGACTTGAAACCGATTGAGATCGCGGAACCGGAGTTGGCGCCGGGTGAGGTGCTGGTGCGGTTGCGGGCGGCGGCGCTCAACCACCGTGATTTGTATCTACTGCAAGGGGGTCGGACACCGGAAGGGCACGCCTTCGTCGTTGGTTCGGATGGCGCAGGGACGATCGAGGCGATTGGCCCCGGCGTGCGCGAGGCGGGCGTCGGCGATCAGGTGCTCGTCTATCCCTCGATGCGCTGGGGCAACAAGGAGGCTGCGCCCGGCCCCGGCTTCGAGGTACTCGGTGGCGTGGACAACGGCACCTTCGCGCAGTACATCGCGCTACCCTTAGAAAATGTCCGCCGCAAACCGGATCATTTCTCGTGGGAGGAAGCGGCAGCGCTACCGCTTTCCGGCCTCACCGCGTATCGCGCGCTGATCCCGCGGGCCGGGTTGCAAGCGGGCGAGAGCGTGCTGATCCACGGTATCGGCGGGGCGGTGGCGCTCGCCGCGTTGCAGATCGCTGTCGCAAAAGGGGCGCGCGCCATCGTCACAAGCAGCAGCGATGCCAAATTGGAACGGGCGAAAGAACTCGGCGCGGTTGTAACGATCAACTACGCACAAGCGGACTGGCTCGAAGCGGTGCAGGAAGCGACCGATGGCGAAGGAGCGGATATCGTGCTCGAAAGCGTCGGGCAGACGACCTTCGCGGGGAGCGTCACCGCCGTCAAAGCGGGCGGGCGGATCGTCACCTTCAGCACGACGACGGGCGGCACGCCAACGATCAATATTCGCGAGTTGTTCTGGAAGCAGGCGAGCATCCTCGGCACGACGATGGGCAGTCCGATGGATTTCACCGGCCTCCTGGAACTCTACCGCGCGCACAGCCTCCACCCGATCATTGATCGTACTTATCCGCTCGCGGAGGTTGGCGCGGCGTTTAAACGGCTCGAAGCGGCAGAGCAGTTCGGCAAAATTGTCCTGACGATCCCGTGATCGGGGCCAGTCGCGCGGACAATGAACACGCATTCCACGCGCCGGACGGCATCACGATCCTGCCGTTCGTGCTGCCAGGGATGGCGCACCTTTCGTTCGTCGAGGGGCGCATCCCGCCCCGCCCGCAGCCGTATCCGATCCATCTGCACGGCGCACTCGAACAGGTGACGTACGTACTCGCGGGCCGCATTTCCGTCACGACCTGGGATACTGAGGCGGGAACCGCGACGACGTTTGCGATCGGACCGGGCGATGCGTTCGTTACTCTACCGATCCAAACCCTCGCCTTCGCGAACGCCGGGCCGGAAGAGGCACGCGTTCTCTTCATTTGCGCCCCACCGTATCCACCGGATGACGGCGACACGCGCCTTCTCCTCACCCATCACGCCCCAACCGCCGAGGAAATCGCGTGGTCGCACGAACGGCAGCGGGCGGCGCTCGCTGCATTCGCTGCGACCACGCAATCGCGGATTGACGCGCTCGATCAACGCACGCGGTAGTTGCGCACTTCGTATTTTGCTCTGTATTCATGAACGATAGCAGGAAATATGGGGTGCTCCCATTCTATTCTGTGACGGACAAGACGAATGCGTCACGACGTGCAATTGGGCGAATGTTTTTGGCTACGGCCCACCCTTCAACTGAGCGAGCGCCGCATCGTACAGCGGATCATCCGCCTCGATAATCATGCCGTGCGTGTCAACAGCGAACAAGAGTGGAACGTTCCGTTTTTGTTGCCCGTTGCCCGTATCACCGACATAGAAATACAGCGCGGACGCGCTGCTGCTCGATTCCTGGTAACTGCCGACGTAGTGGAAGGTCGTATAGGTCATCTTTGCCTGCTGCTCGAGTTGCAGGACCTGAGAAAGCACGCGCTTGTCCTCGCCGCGCGTGATCCGTCGCGCTTTCTCCGTCGCACTCAGGGCATTCCAGACCGTGTCTGCATCGCCCTTCTGCACCGCTGTGAAATACTGCTGGATCACCAACGGTTCGGGCAGTCGCACGGCGATCCGCGCGCCACCGGACGCTGACGACGATGCAGGTGCGAACATCCGCTCATACAGGAGCCAGCCCATTAGTGGCAGTAATAGCAGCAAGCAAACGACGAGCAGCGCGCGCCCGCCGAACATCATGCGCAGCGCCGCCCCGACCGATTGGAAGAATCGCCGGACGCCCCGTCGCATGATGCGACCTTTCGAGGCGCGCGGCACCGGGGGGATGAACTCCCGCTTGGGCGCAGGCGGTTGCATTGGCTGGTATGACGACGTATTCATTCGATTTTCCGATGACGATGGGCGCTCGCCCGCAATCCGACGGTGCGTACCGCGTTCCGCTCGCTCAATACGCCTCGACGCGCACGCGCGCGTTTTCGTCAATTGTCAGCCGCAGTTCGGTCAGGTCCTCACCGGCAATTTTGCCGACGCCGGAAATCGTGATGCCGTCCGGGCTGATGACGATGTCCACGCTGTTCACCTCGATGGTGCCGACGACGTACGCGGTATCTCGTGCGACGACATACGTGAGCGCTGGAGCATAACGCGGCTCAACGTACAACCCCCCCGTCGAGAGCGCCACGATTGGCTTATCGTTGACGATCAGCGCTCGGACCGTGTTCGTGCCGAGTCGCAGGCGCGTGAGCGCGCCGGGATCGGTGCCCGCGCTGATTGCGGGATCGGGGCCTTCCGTCGTCGGCGGTGTCGGATGCAGGGAACTAGCTGATTGCATCATTTCTCCTCATTCTTTAGTCGCACTGCATCGAGAGCAAATCACGCACATCATGCCAATATCTTTGCCGTACCGCAAGGCAATTTGCCCAGTGGAAACAACCACGCTATTTCTTCTTCGCGGGCGGGTTCTTGGCGAGGGCGAGAACGCGGTCGTACTCCGTTTTGAAGGCTTTGGCGATCTCCGGGTTGTCCACGATCAGTAGGTTCTCGTCGTTGCTGTGCGCAGCATTGTCGGAGAAGTTGAACGAGCCGAAGATGGTGATGTGGTCATCAATGACGATCACTTTGTGATGCATCACCCACGGATTACCGTCGGTAAAGACCTCCAACCCCGCCTGTTTCATCTTGCCGTACTCGCTCGTCGGCACCTGCGAGCCGGTCGTCTCGAAAACGCCGCCGACCTTCAGTCCCGCCGTGTGTTTGGCGATGATTGCATTGCCGATGTCGTCTTGCGTGAAGGAGAAAGCGAGAAAGTAGACGCTTTGCTTCGCTCCATTCACCGCGCGGACGATACTACCAATGGTGTCATCCTCGGCGGCGAAGAGATTTTCGATCCGCGTCCCCTCGATAGTGACGACGGGATTCGGCACGCCCTTTGCCTTGTTCGGCCCGAAGGTGCGCTTCTCGAACATCTTGGTGAATTCGGCGGTGTAATTCTGCGCCAACTGCGCGTTGTGCATGATGATCTGGTTGTTGTTCAGGTGGTAGGTGTCGCCATCCGTATAGTTCCAGGAGCCGGTCTCGACCCATTCATTGTCCACGACGGTGAATTTGTTGTGCATGATCGGGCTGCGCTGGTCGTCCACAATGGGGATTGTCGCCCCTTTCAGTTTACTGAATGCGCCTTGAATATCCTTGTCCTTGTTGGTCAGCGTGTCGGTGTCCGTCACCATGCGCACGACGACGCCGCGCGTTTTCGCCCGCACCATCGCATCGGTGACATTGGCAAGGTCGAAGTCGTAGTCCGCGACATCCATTGTCTTTGTCGCTTTGTCCATCAGCGCGACGAGGTGCGTATCGAGGCCGTCCTTGTGGTTCGCGGGGTTGTCGGGATAAACGGGCGCCGTGAAGTGGAGTTCGTACCACGATCCGCTCGTCGTGCCGCCGCTGCCGATGCCGGTAACGGTACCCGACGGCTTCGCACCTGCGGGCGCGCGGGAGACGCTCGATTCGCTCTCAGTCGTCGTTGTGGCGGGCTTGTGCCGCGTGAGTGCAAAGATACCGATGCCGAGCACGAGCGCCACGACGACTGCGACACTGATGATAGCGATAGTCCGGCGGCTCACGGAGCGCTCCCTTCGACGGCGATGGCTTTCGCAATCGCGCGTGCATTGGCGTCGGCGTCGTGGGAAAACGTGATCTTCCGCAAAGCGGCTACGACGGCGGCAACATCCTTCTGGAGGACGACACGGGGTTTGACATGCGTGGGCAGATCGCCGAGGGCGCCACGTTCAGCGGCCTGCACCGCAGCCAGTACGCAGGCGCGAATTTGCGCCGTGTACCCGTCCATCGCCGCCTGTGGGTCGGGGTGGTGGGCAGCCTCGTGCGCGATGCGTTGCAGACGCGCGAACGCCCAGTTCTGGAGCGGCAGGTAGCCGTCGTCGGTCAGATCACCGCGTAGCGCCTCATCCTCCGCCAGCCGCTCGATAGCGGGGTTGGCGAGATCGTCGGGAGAAACCGACGACGCGGGAGTATTCGGCGGCGATGGTGGTTGCGCTACGACGGTCGGGGCCATATCCACCGCTGGCTTGCGAAAACGGTTCCACAATCGGTGAACCATCGTCAACCTCTCCCTACATTGCCTACGTTATTCGGCGTAACGGAGAAACCCCTGCACGTTTTCGCTGCATGCAACGCGCATCCTCCCCCGGGAACGCTTTCGCCGCCCTAGTATAGAGCATGAAACAGATTCTCACGACCGATTTGCACGTCTCCGCAGGGCGTATGGTGGTGACGATCAATGCGCTGTTCTCGCAGGCATCGCGCAAACGATCTGCGACGCGGGCAGTGCTTACCTGATAGCGCGGCGGGCGCAGCGGGCCTCGATGGCACGGCGCGTCATGCACAAGGCGACGGGCGAGATCCGCGCGGAAACGGCCTATGAATCACCTCACTCGCCCTGACCGCGATCACGCCCGCGCAGTTGCTGATGTTGTGGCGGGAGCATTGGCCTATCGAGAATAAACTCCACTGGATCAGGAATTCACCCTTGACGAGGGCCGCCACACGGTGCAGTCGGGGGCATTCTGGAGATGACGGCGGCACTGCGGAGCACGGCAATCAGCGTGGCCCGGCTCTACAGGAAGACCAATATCGCCGCTGCCTGCCGTCGCTATGCCGCCCAACTCGCCCGTGCACTCACCACTCTCGCCCTCACCTTCGACTTTGAATAAGCCCTGATGATCGTGCGAATCGTGTTGCGCTTGAAGTCGCCAGTTGGCGTATCGTAACACTTTGGGAATGTGAAATTGACGGAGTGGAGAATCTGGCCGATGCAAGACTGGGCGCATCAGCCTTTCTCCGTCTCTCCAGTCTCTTCACCAGACTCCTCAACAGGGTATGTTTCAGCAATCTCATTCAGTCGCTGACGAGCAAGCAATTCCAATCGTCGTGCTTGTGTGAGAAGGGTTCGTCGTAATCCGCGTGAAACATCTCGTTCACTTATCACACGCGCGAGATTGGCGACTGTACTGGCACGACGCGCAATCCGCACATCGGGATGCTTGCGTCGCTCATAGAGTCCGGGAGGGACGATTCTTCCTCTGAACAACTCAGGGAGAACAACAGCCTCGTGCTTAGGAATGTCGGCCTCGTTCAACACCGATCCAAGTGCTGACTTGCGCAGAACCTCTTGGTAAACTATGTACTCTGCTGCGCCGAGTGTCGCCTTCACCCGCGCATTATACTCCGCTGATGCCTCGCCGGGTTTTGGCTGCTCAAGTTCATAAAACGGATAGACTTCGACATCGGCAACCTCAAACGGGTCAAGAACATTCATCGCGACGGCATCTGTGCGCTGATTTGTGAGATGCCGACGAATCCGAATGCGCAACCGCTCTGCTGTTTGCCCAACATAAATCGGTTCCCCATCGTAGTCATAGAAAACGTACACGCCACACTTGGCGTTATTGGGCTTGCGGCCCTGTGTATCCATTGCATTCAGAAATCGCTCAAGTTCACGCTTGATCTCTGCTACTTCTTCGGGCACACCGCGTGTGCCGCGTTGCAGACGTTCAGGCATGAGTCAATGCCTCATTGTGTACGCTTCGCATAGAAGTGAGTTCCCCGTTGAGTAGAGGGATGAGATAGTGGCGGGCAAGCCAGGAAACAGCAGGGACACAGACGGCATCGCCGAAACCGAAGAGTACGCGATTATCGGGAATGCCTTCGAAATTGTACAACGCCGCACCTTGTAAGCGCGCGTATTCTAATGCTGTCATCCAGCGCACCCGCACTTGCCCCTCACCCGCTTCTACCAGAGCTTGTTTGCTGGAGCCACCGCGCGCAGTTCGGAGACACCCACTGATTGCATCAGCACGGATTTCCCAAGCGGGTTTGCTATTGCGTGTCCTGCGATATGCGGTTGCCCATGACAACTGATGTCCCGCTCGTAGGGTGTTGAGGCGTGTCAATTGAAGCGGTGATAATTCCTGAATGAATCGCCATTGGCGTTCAGTGCTCCACCAACGTTCGTCGTTCGCGCGGAGGCGTTGGACGATGTCCGCAAGGGTACGATCATTCAAAACATCGAGCGAAAGTGGTAAGGCATGCATTTTCAGCTCGGGATGGCGTTGAACGAAACACTTAACCCACGGCGGTCTGAGCGACGACGGTTCCCAGAATCCCGGCGAAAGAAAAGGCTCGCGTGAACCGACGATGAAAAGGCGGGGCCGACTCTGCGGGACGAAATGCCGTGCGTCGATGACTAAGAGATCGCACCAATATCCGAGCCGGTTCAAGCGTTGCAGAGCGAGTCGGAGATCGCGACCGTCGTGCGACGTGGCGAATGAGGGGACATTCTCTAGCATTATCGTATAAGGCCGTCGCTCGTGCATCTCACGCAGGACGCGAGCGAACTGCCAAAACAAGCCCGATTGTTCGCCCTTTAATCCGATACGATTGCCGGCGAGCGAAAGATCGGTACAGGGGAAGGATGCGGTCGCAAGATCAATATCGGGCATATCGGTACCACGAATGTTGCGGATGTCATCGAGAACAAAGTCTCCCGTATCGAAATTCCTCTCATACAGAGAAAGCTTTGCTGCTTCGATATCATTCGCCCATACGACGTTGAAGCCATGCTCTTCCACCGCCATACGGACAAGACCAATACCGGCGAAGAATTCGGCTACTCGCAGTCGTACCTGACGCTCGATCATCCCGAACCTCTCTAAGAACTTTTGTCCTGTACGTGCATCCCTCTTCATGAGTTATATCACAACAGCTACGCCAACTCATACAATTGGAGAGAGGTCTTTACCTAACGAGAATATGGGACTGGAAATCTGCTGTCGTGTTTTTCTCGCTACTGATGCGGACGATGATGACGTACTCTCCCGGCATAGCGGGCGCGGTGATCGTCGCTTGCCGGTCGGTCTGCGTCGTCGGTAGCGGCATGCCACCGCGCAACGTCGGATACTCGCCCGCTCCTGCTCCGACCAGCGAATAAACGAGCGATGTGATTGCACTGATCGGTTCCGTACCCCGATACACGAACGCGAGCGTGCCGCCCGGCGGCATTTGCAGCATCTCAAAGGGAACCGGGCCACCATAGCGGTCGAAAATCCCGCAGGTGCCGAGGGCATCGTTCGCGCACCAGTAGGCATAGCCGCGCTTGCCGTTCTGCATCTCTACACCGGACGCGAGCGTTGCCGGGCCGGGATCGGGGCTAACGGGCGTCGCTGCACGCGTCGGCGCTGTACTCGGGTTAGACAAGGGTGTGACGGCGGATGTCGCACTCACACGTATGGGTGCAATAGTTGTCGGTGTCGAGACAACAGTTGGTGGC
>JBBSFO010000185.1:0-8653 GCA_038238655.1 Thermomicrobiales bacterium
GAGATGCAGGAGCTCGGGCGCTGGTTCGACGCGCTCTGGGCCGATGGCGTGGATGTGACCAACGACATCGCCGTGGAGTTGCAACGCTCGTGGGCGATTGCCGAACCGCCCCCGTATCACGTCTACCTGAAAGCCTTGTACGAACTCTACGGCGATCAGTTGGAAACGCCGGAACTCGAACCGACAACGACCACGACGCCGGAACTGGCGAACTTCCAACTGGACGCCGTGCGACGGGCGCTGCGGATGGTGGATCAGCACGGCGGCTGCTTCGTCGGCGATGTCGTCGGCCTCGGCAAGACCTACATCGGCGCGGAGATCGTGCGACAGTTGCAGTTCAGCGAGCCGCGCGGGCGCTTCCCGCTGATCGTCTGCCCCGCCGGGCTGAAGCCGATGTGGGAGAAAATCAACGAACTGTTCGGCCTCGGCGCGGCGGTCATCTCGATGTCCGCGCTCAAGCCACCACCCGCCGCCGAATACGACGAGGAATTGGGGCAATACATTGACCCGGAACCGGCAGAGGCGGGCGGCATTGATCTGCTCGCCACCTACCCGAACCGGGGTGTCGTGCTCGTGGACGAGGTCCACAACTTCCGCAATGACGCGACGAAGCGGTACGCCGCCCTCGCGCACTACCTCCAGAGTGGCGACCACAAAGCGGTACTCCTGAGCGCAACGCCGCAGAACCTCGGCCCGGCGGACATCTACCACCAACTGCGCCTCTTTCTCGACGACCTCGATCACGGCCTGAACCTCGAACCGCCGCACCTGCGCGAGTACTTCGCCGCGATCCAGCGCTGGTACAGTTACGAGATCGAGATGGAGAACTGGGCGGAGGAGATTCAGCGCATCGTGCGTGAACATCATCTCAGTAAGAAGAAAGGTGTCCCGACCATCCCGCCGCAGCCGACGGAGCCGCCGATCCCGCGCGCGAAGATCGAGGATGTCCTCAATCCCGTCTTCGTCCGCCGCCGCCGCAACGACATCAAGGAACTCTACGGCGACGACGTGATGATTAACGGCAAGCGCATCATCTTCCCGGAGCCGGTGCTCGAAAACCTGCGCTACCGTCTGGACAAGGTCTACGCGAAAGCCGGGGCATTCTCGGCGATCGAGGGCGGGTTGCGCAACCATCAGGGCGCGCGCTACCTCGCCGTGAACTACCTCCGGCCCGAGGCGAAAAAGAAGGAGGCCTACCGCGACCTCCTGCGCGCCCGGAACCGCGTCGCGCGTCTGATGCGCTATCTGCTCTACAAGCGGCTCGAATCGAGCGTCGCCGCCTTTCGCGGCACCCTCGGTGTCCTGATGCGCAGCAACCGGAACTTCAAGGAAGCGCTGGAAGCCGGGTTCGTCCCCATCGGTCAGACGGCGACGAACTACCTGTCCGGTGAGGACTTCGACGCCGATCTATTGCTCGACCGGCTCGCGACCGAGGAGGAAAACCGGACCGCGACGGGCGCAAAACGCCGGAAACTCGTCCACGACGTGGCGGATTTCGAGATTGATCGCTGGATCGGCGATCTCGATGCCGACTACGCGATCCTCGCGCACCTGCAAGCGGCCGTGTCGCGCATCGAACCCGATGACGACGACAAACTCCGCGCCCTCCGCGCCTTCCTCGACCGACCCGACGTGCGGGCAGGCAAAGTGCTCATCTTCTCCGAGGCCGAGGCGACCGTCCGCTATCTCTACGAGCAGTTGAATCCCGGCGGCGCGGACCCGGCAATCGAGCGACTGAGCGGTGCAAACCGGAACCAGATTCAGCAGATCATCAAGCGATTCGCACCGGCGGCGAACCTCCGCACCGGCGAACCGATGCCCGGTCCCGAAGTGCGCGTGCTGCTCGCGACCGATGTGATCAGCGAAGGGCAGAACCTCCAGGATTGCAACCGCGTCCTGAACTACGATCTGCACTGGAACCCCGTCCGCCTCATCCAGCGATTCGGGCGTGTAGACCGCATCGGCACGACCTACGAGAAGATTTACCTGCACAACACCTGGCCCGACACCGATGTAGACGCGCAACTGACGCTCACCGAGCGTTTGACGAAGCGCATCCAAGCCTTCCACGACTTCATCGGCCTCGATGCGCAACTGTTGAGCGAGAGCGAGCGAATCAACCCGACGGCGATGTACCGCATCTACGAAGAGAAGCGCCTACCTGAACAAGACGATGTTCTTGACGAAGTGGCGGCGTACCAGCGGGGAATCGCCATTCTGCAAACGATCAAGCAGGAGAACGCCGAACTCTGGCGGACGATCCTCGATTTGCCGGATGGACTGCGCACCGCGCTCGCCGCCCGCCGCGCCGCAGTGGAGGAAACGCCGCTCATCTCCTTCCAGCGCGCCCTCAGCGTGATGACCGTGCAGTTGCCGCTCGGAACTTCGCCGCTGGAAGTCCCCGCGACCTTCCTGCGCGACGATCCGCAGCCGGGCGAGAGCCTGATTCTGCTGAAATCCGGCGAACACGCGAGCAGTTATGCAGTGGGGGCCGACTTGCAACCACGTCAGATCACGGATGGGCAGTTCGTGGCAGCGCTCGAATGTACGCCCGAGACGCTGCCGCTGCCGCTGCCAAGGGAGACAAATCAGCGGGTGATGGCGGCGTACGACGCGATGCGCTCTCAAATGAACAACAAACTCGGCCGAGCGCGACGACCGGGCATGGACTCCCGCACGCGGCGGTATGTCAATCGCCACCTGCGTCTCGCGCGGGAGAATAGTGGCGACGATAGCGATGCATTGCAGCGCATCACCGCCTTGCAGCAAATCTTCGCGGCCTATTTGCCAAGCGGCGTGATGGCGGAACTCGCGGAAATCCCCCGGATGCAGGTGACTGGCACCGCACTCGTCCGGCGGCTGGACGCCCTGCGCGTCCGCCACCGCCTCACGGTACCCGATCCTGACGAGGAGACAGGCCCACCTGCCGCAACCGAAATCGTTCGTATCGTCTGCTCAAACGGGTTAATATAACCTCTCCGACTGATTCCTTCTTCCCTTGCTCAGTCCTCGGTCCTTTACCTTCAGTCCTACAATTACAATAAAGCCCGACCGCTTGTGGCCGGGCTTTATGCCGCGCGATTGTGCGCGGCTCGTCTATATTGGAACACCGTTGCGCATCTGGCGGGCGGTTGGCAGACCCTTCTGTCTGCGTCGCCCGATTGGCGCTACGGATAGACGCGACGACGGCGGCTGACCGGCACCCGAATCGGTTGCGACGGTCGGACGACGACCGGGATCGGTGTCGCCTTGCCGAGGAGCAAGTCACGGCGCTTGGCGGCGGCATGCAGCAGTTGCGTATATTTCTCCACGACCAGCGACTGCACCGAAACTGTCTTGTCCATGATATATGCCTCCGTCATTTTGATCGCCGCGGCGCGGTGCGCCGCTCACAATGTATAACGTGCGCTACGCATGATTTGTTCCTACGCGTAGCATGACAGGTTTTTCGGACCGTTCCTATGCCCATCTGACCAGTACCGCGACTGCCTGAATGGGTAGGTATTTCACCTCCATCTGGCGGGTATCGAGCGGTTCTGCTTAATACTACGCACCGATGCTGAAGCGAAGATGAAGGGTATCTGAAGCAATGCTGACGGGACAAAGGCGACGACCGGAGGGGTTGTCAAGATGAACGAACGGCGCGAAGCATTACGTCCGCTTTATGAACCGACTACTGTCTCTCGACGACGCTGGGGCATACAATAGGGAACAGAAACGCGGCGGCCATCATTCATTATGCCGACGCTGGCGTGGCCGGTGCCAAAGAGGATTGTGAACACGCACACCGGCGATGCCGCACACGGGGCGACGCGATGGGTATGGAAACGGACGGATATGGGTAAGAACGAAACGAGCCGCACGCCGGTGATGGACGCGCCGCATATCGTTGCACTCCCGGCTGTTGTTGAAACGAATGCGGAAGGCCGGGAGGGCGTCCTTGTCGTCCTGAGCGACCTGCATATCGGCGGCGATCCCGGTCAGGAAGATTTCTTCTGCCACGCCGAATTGATCGCGCTCCTGGACGATCTCGACCGCGAGCCGGAGCCGGTGACGATCCTCATCAACGGCGATTTCTTTGAGTTTTTACAGGTGACGGCGCCGCCGGGCGGCAATCGCGCGCGGGCGGTCGTCGAGCACCCGGATCACGCGGCGCTCTTCGCACGGTTGCGCGCGTGGAACGCCCGGCCCGGCCACCGCACTGTCTATACCGTCGGCAACCACGATAGCGAGGCAGGGTGGAACGCCGCAATCGGCACGTACTTGATCGCGCAGGGCATCGTCCACGATGTCACGCTCGGCTACGAACACTGCTTCACGTCCGGCGACGTCGAACTGACTGTGTATGCGGAGCACGGCAACGAAGAAGATAGCCAGAACGCGATCGTAGACTACGGCCACCCGCTGATCGTCCCAGTCGGCACGCATGTCGTCACCCAACTCGTTAACCGGATCGAACCACTCGGCCGGTTCGCCGGGCCGGACAACGCGACGACGCTCTCCGACATCGACAATATCTACCCGCTCGAAATGGTAGCGTGGTGGCTTTTCTCCAACTACTTCTACCGGCAGGCACGGCGATTCGGGCGGTACGTGCTCGCACCCGCCATTGTTATTCTGTTTGCGCTCCGCTTCGTGAACAATGCGATCCTCCGTCTTTCGCAGGGGCGGCTGCCGGAGTTCTCCGCCGGGCGCATCGGGCAAATCTTCGGCTTTCTCATGCTCGACGTTATCGTCGTGCTTGGCCTCGTCCTACTGATGCTGCGACACGATTTCATGCGCTGGCGACGGCGCACCGGCCTCCACGAACCGTTGCAGATCGTCGCGGAGGGCCAGGAGCACTACCGCGCGTCGTGCCGCTCCTTCCTCGCGGGCGAACGCCAACCCGTGCATCGGCAGGATCGCGCCGGGGCGGTGGATGTCTTCGTCTATGGGCACAACCACGTCGCCGAGTTGGAGGAGTACGTCATTGGCGAGCGGCGCACCGCATTCGTCAACACGGGTACCTGGATGCGCAAGATCGTCCGGCTGCCGACGCGGCTGAAATTGCCCCCCGTTTTCATCCCACAATACCAGTTGACCTACGCAGTCCTGCGCATGACGCACACCGGCCTCGCCGTCACCCTGAACGAACGAGTAAAGCCGTTACCGTACCGCCTCGGCTGGGCGGAACAGATCGCCACTTTCCGCATGCGCCCACCCCTCTCACCGGATGAATACGCCGGTCAGGAAATCACGCTCGCGAGCGTCACGCTACCCGCGCCCGCGCCCGTACCGGTAGAAAGTGCGCCGGCGTATGCACGGACGCGATAGCCAGCATATTTCTCCGTCACGGAGAAGCGGAAACGGGAGTAGCATGAAGCTATTCCCATTTCCTGGTAGTGGCTTAGTTTGAAATGGGTGGGGCGGATTCTGATTTGTCAGGCACAAGGAGTCAGCCTTTGAGCAATCGTATCATCCCGAAAAGCATGAGCGATATTCCCAGTATGAAGGCGAGATAGGCGGCATTGACATCGTTTTGGTTCCATCTATTGCGAGATCGCTGCGCTATCCTATATGAACCGTAGGCGAGATACGCAAGCACCCCACATCCCACAATGATGAAGAGCAGCGGAGGGGCGTTACCGTTGGCCGTGACGCAATAGACGATCATGCCCTATGCCGCCTTCTCCCTCACCGTGCCGCCGTCCGTGCGTTCCTCCGGCATCATCTTTGCGGCGCAGGATCATCGTGGCACATTACTACAAGGCACAGAAGGACTCAATCTGAGCCACTACCCGACGCGTCGGTGGTTAGGGAGAATGTGGATGAGCGCCGTTCCGCCTACTTGAGGACGTAGCCGAACAGGGCAACGAGCAGAAAGAAGCCGAGCAGCGAGAAGAGCGTGAACGCCCACGCGGGTGCGAGTGTGCGGAGCGTTTCGTCGCTCTGGATCATCACCCGCTCCGTCCGGTCGTGCTCGTCCCACGTCGGCAAGGAAGTTCCGGTGATACGGCGCGGGCGGGGATACACGGGGATGTGCCAGAATTTCTGCATGCAAATTGCTCCCAGAAGCTGCAACGAGCGGACCATCATTCGCACCATACCATAGTTAAGCGCCAGTGGGACGTTGATGCATCGGCATCGCACGATCGTCGGATGCCGCAGGATCGAACCAGGTCTCGCCGGTGCGCGCGAGGGCGAAACATTTCGGCACCCGCTCGTCGTGCCCGCGGTGCATCGCTGCGGGCAACGCGTCAGGCGCGAAGAATCGGGCATCCAGCATTTCTACGCCAGGGATCGGGGGATGGTCGGTACACGCGACCAAAAAGACGAAATGGATGATGTGTACCTTGGATCGCGATCCCCACAGCCGACCGTCGAAGACGCCGAGGAGCCGCCGGACTTCGCCGCGCAGCCCCGCTTCCTCCCACAGTTCACGCAGCGCCGCCTCCGCCGGTGTTTGTCCGATCTCCGCAATCCCGCCCGGTATCGCCCAGTGGGTATTGTCCTTGCGTCGCACGAGCAGCATATCGCCCCGCGCATCGAAGACGACGGCCTCGACGCCAATGGCGGGCGAGATGCGGCGCCACGGCTCCGCATCGAAGACCGCCCGCACGTCCGCCAGTGTCCCCTCGTCGGCGAGCGCGGCGACCTTTGCCGCCAGTTCCACCATCCGATGCGCCCGCTCCACCTCGTAGATATTGCCCGCGAACTCCTTACCGAGCGTCGCCATCCCGCGCATCTCGTCCGCGATCAGATACAATTCCTGCCTCATCTCACCCAATCACAGCTCCTTCCAATACGGGAATGTTGAACCGCCAAGACACCAAGAGCGCCAAGAGGAGAAAGAAGAATTCGTTTCTTGTCTCCTTTTTATCTACGCATATCTTGGCGTTCTTGGCGTCTTGGCGGTTCAGAAATCCCTTCCCCGTACTGCGACGACGAGCATCCGGTCCGCGCCGTCAGTGAGTGGCGACAGGTCGGGATCGGCATAGATCGCTTCGAGGGCAAAGCCCGCACCGTGCAGGAGCAGTTCGATTTCATACCGACCGATCAGCCGCATCGAGAAGGGCACGACGACGCGCGACAGCGTGCGATCCGGCGCGGTGATGTCGTAGAACCAGGTCGCCTCGACCGTCTGCGTCGCCGCGCGGTAGAACGCGGAAACGAAGCGATCCACACGCTCGCCATCGGCGCTCTCGAATGCCGTTTCGTGCGTGATCGCGCCATAATACGCGCCAAGCAGTTCCGGGTTTGGGTGAATCAGATCGAGCACGAGCAGCCCGCCCGGTCGGAGGTGAGCGGCAATGACGCGCAGTGCGGCCTGCTGCGATGCCGTATCCGGCATGTGGAGAAAGGTGTTCTGCGCGCAGAAGGCGAACGCGAATCGCGTATCACCGAGCGTCGCGAGCGAGCGAAAATCGTCCCGCCGAAGCGTCACGTTCACGGCGCACCCGGCCGCCGCGACCGCCGCACTCGCCTCGTCCAGCATCGCGGCGGACGTATCCACGCCCGTCACTGCGTAGCCCGCTTCCGCGAGCGGCATGAGGAATCGCCCCGCCCCGCACCCGAGATCGAGCAGCGGCCCGCCCGTCCGCGACGCAAAGGCGAGCAAAAACGCCGCGTCAGGATCGTCCATGTCGGCAGGAGGAAATTCCGCCGCATAGAGCGCGGCAATCGTTTCGTAGTCAGGGTCATGCCAGTTTTCCATGTCGTCAGTATGACGGTAGCGAGGAGGGAGGGCAAACGGCCCTAACCCCCTGCCCCTTCCCCCGTGGGGGAAGGGGTGACTCATTGCGATATCGAGGTGTTTCCCTGAACACCCCGATTCTACGAAGGCTCGCTCCCCCTCCCCCGTGGGGAAGGGGCAGGGGGTTAGGGCGATCCCCGCAACTCCGCCAACCCTTGTGCGATACAATCCTCACCGCCCGCCCGCAGGCCAAAAAGCAGCGTGTGGTATGGGCCGAGAGAGCGATAGAAGGCAACGCGGTCAGCGAATGTGTCATCCATCGCGTCACCGTACGTTGCAAGCAGTGCGGGAAGCCACATGGCGGGAAGGCCGCAAAAGTCTTGTGCCGGGTCACCGATCGAGAGATCGCCCCAGTCAATCACTGCGGCGAGATCGCCGGTGCGCGGGTCGAGCAAGAGATGGTCACTGCCGAGATCGCGGTGCAGCAGCACAGGTGCGAATCGGAAATGCGCCGGATCGTCGAGATACGCGGCGAAGAGCGATTCCGTCCGCTCCCGCTCCGCAGGCGTCAGGCGCGGAAAAAGTGGGCGTAGCGCCGCCCGCATATCCGCGTACTGCGCGCGCCATGACTGCGGCGACGCACTCGGCAGACCGAACGGCGCAGCGTCCGCCAAGGGAAAGCGGTGCAACGCGGTGAGAAAGGTGCCGATCTGTGCCGCCAATCGTTCCGCCTCGATGAGATCGGCGGGCGCGTTTGCAAGTTGGACGCCCGGCAACTTCCGGTACCCGATACACGGGTGCGGCACGTCTCGAGAACGAACGATGTAATCAATACGCGGAACCGCGACGGGCAGCATGAGTGCAAGGAGACGGAGCAGATCGCGCTGCATGGATTGCGACGCCGCAATCTCCGCGCGCTTCGGAAACAGGAAGACGAGTTCGCCGTTCACTTCCCAGGCGGTGTTGTCCCAGCCCTCTGCA
>JBBSFO010000186.1:0-8576 GCA_038238655.1 Thermomicrobiales bacterium
ATGCGTCGGGTCAGCAGATCGCTGAAACCCTGCAGTCGCCGGAATGCATTGCTCCTTCGCCGCTCGGTTCGTCTCGTCCTGAGTGCCCATATGTGTCAAGTCAGTTACGACGTGATGTGTACCGGATGCCTTCTCGCCACCCCAGCACTAGGGGTCATCCATGTGTTGTTCATATTTGTGAACGATCTGGTCATTTCATTCATAATTACGTATAATACATGCGCGATCTCTGATTGTCTAGGGGTCCGGATAAAGACGTTCGTAGGGGTGTACTACCTATGGTATGATTCGTGCGCGTGGATGCCTCAGCCACGACGTGAGTCGTCAGGCCGACGCAGGAGCGAGTCGATGATGAAGACTGGGCACAACGGGGATGAGATAATGGTGCCTGAGACACCGCCGGGCGGCCATCCGACGTTCGCGGAGAAGATCGACCGCGTCATCCGGGCGATGCGGATCCGCGACCGGCGCGACTATTCGTATAAGGATCTCGCTGCAGCGATTCGGGCACGAGGTGGCGCCTCGATCTCGACAACGTACCTGTGGGAGTTGCACACGGGGGCGAAGGACAATCCCCAGAAGAAGACCCTAGAGACACTGGCGGATTTCTTCGATGTGCCAGTCATGTACTTCTTCGACACGGACGAGGCCGTCCACCTGTACGAGCAACTCGACTCATTCCCCATCGCCCTCGACGCAGATGTGCGCAAGATCGCCCTGCGCGCCGCCGAACTCTCGCCGGACACGCTGCGGGCGATCGGCCAGATCATCGAGCAAGCGCGACAGATTGAGGGGCTGCATGCCGGTCGTAAAGGCGCGCGGCAAACACCAGCCGACGATGACCAACGATTCAAGGAAGCTGACCAGAAGTAGCTTACCGGGGGACCTTTCCAATGGACATGAAAACGCTCCGCAAGCGCTGTGCAGCGCGCATAGATGATCTGCCGATCCCAATTCCCTTTGATGTACAAATATTTGCTGCTTCGCTTGCTGAGCGTCGCGGCAGACCGATCGCGCTCGAACCGATGTCGCTGCAAGGGGTGGTTTCGGGGGCGTGGGTCGCGATGCCTTCGGTCGATGTGGTGGTGTATGAGCAGCACGCGATGCCGCTGCACCAACGGCACATCATCCTGCACGAGCTGAGCCACATCATTTGTGAACACCAGGGGATCGATAGCTCTGAAAAGGGCCTTCAGTCTCTATTTTCCGCGCATATAGCCGCCGCACGACTGCGGACCCTCCAAGACGATCAGTATTCGGATGGAGAGGAACAGGAGGCAGAGGTACTCGCATCGCTCATCCTCGAACGCGTCAGCAATGCACAGACAGATAGCTCAATCAGCGATCCATACATTACGGGCACGCTCCAAGTACTCGACGATCTAGAGGGCATGACATCGTGAGCGAGACGCTCGTGAGTGCCCTGACAATGCTATTGGTCTGGGGTTCGCTACTCTGGAAGTTGCAGACGCTCCACTGGCGGCCTCGTGACACGATTCAACGCTCCTACTGCGGCGCGCTTCTCGCGCTCGCCCTCGCGATGACCGTTCCCCATCCGCCCATTTATCGCGCGGTGGATCGGATTATCGGCATCCCGAATTTCGCGCGTCTCCTCGGTAACGGCCTTGGAGTTATCAGCGCATGGGCGTTCCAGCCCGTCATCACGAGACTGCTCCGCTACCAGGCTCGTGGACGAGGTATCTTTGGGGGTGTCTGGGCGATGATCGGCACGCTCAGCGCCATGGTGTACCTCTTCAGTAGGATGTCCGTGCCGCAGTCGGCGCCGTTAGACTTCCAGCAGCGCTACGGTGCTGCACCATTCGGGTGCGCGTCAAAGTTATGCATGAGCATTATGCGATGCAGCGCTTTGTCAGGAAGGGACGCCGCCACGGATGCGTCGTCGGCGCACGCAGGGGCGGCAGTTGCGGCACCCCGGTGATCGGGATGACGCGGCGGGCGGCGGGCGGGGTGACCAGAGGTACCGCTGCCTCTGTTGGTCGGTGACGCCGTGGGCGCGCACGGCGGTGCAGCACCGCTTGCGCCCGCTGCTGCGCGACGATCTGCGGCCATGCCTCCGCCCACCGATGCGCACAGGCGATGGTGCGCAGTGCCAGCATCGGGTTGACGTGCGCCGCTACCCAATGCATCCCACTCCCCTTGAGGCGCACTTCCACGACCAACTTGTTCGCACTCTCCACCACCCCGCTACCAATCGGGTAGCCGTCTGCCTGAAACTGGGCATAGGTGATCTGGGCGCGGCGACTCTCCAGATAGCTCACCGTCGCATCGCGCGCTGCCTCGGCCGCATCGGGATCGCGCGCCGCTGCGGTCGGCAGGGTTCGCACGGCAGTCAGGACGGTGGCGGGATCATCATGTTTGAGGGCGTGCGCTTGCGTCGCCAACCACGCGGCGCTGGCGGCGGTACCGGAGCCGAACGTCGCCTGTCCCGCCCGATTCAGGTGTTCGACGGCATGGGGGAAGTCAAGGATGCGCACGGCATCGGGGCGATGGTAGTCGAGAAAGCCTTGCAACCAGGGGCTGCCATCCATCACGCCCACCACCACTCCCGCCGTGGCGACGCCGCGCCGGTGAGTCTCGCACAGGGCGAGGTGGGTGAAGGTCGTGTGATCCGCAAGGCGGGAAAAGTACGAGAGATTGCCGGTATCGATCGCTCCCGTCGTCCCCGCCCGCTCAATCGTGCCGATCGCCACCGTCTTGACCTCGGCCCACGCTCCGCCCACCAACGGCACCATCGCTCCGTCCGCGCTCACCTGTTGACACGCCGGGCCGGGCGGAGCGGGTGGCTGCTCGCGCATCAGGTCTTCCACCGCTGCCGTCTGCACCGCGACATACGCCGCCCCCGCCGCCTCCGTCTGTCGCCGCACCGTCGCCGCGCTCACCGTCACCCCCCAGAAGAAGGCCAAGTGATCCGCCGCGTGCGCGAAGGGCATCCAGGTGGCAAGACGGGTCATCCCTTCGCGCAGGGTCGCGCTCTCCGCACCGGGCAACAGCGCCAGTTCCTCATCCAGGGGGGAAAACCCCGCTTCCGCAGGCTGCACAGACCAGATAGCGACGGCGCAATCGCACCGGCGTCGGTTGACCCGCTGTCAGCACCGTCCGCTCCTGCCAACCCCGCGGCGCGAGGATGCCTCCACAGGTCGCACAGACCGGTCGCTCCCCGGCGGGCAGCGTCGTCGGATCGGTCGCGCCACTCGCGTGGATCAGGTCAGCGACATACTGCGCCCGCAGGTGCGTCAGTGCGCTCTGCACCGCTGCTTCGATCTCACTGAGGGTCGCCCGTGGATGCGCCGTCCGCCATGCCGCGAGTTCCGCTTGCACGTCGCTGGTGAGCATCGCCCAAGCGGGATACTGCTCCGCCTCACTCATTGCCTGCCTCCCCTACTCCCTGCACACCCGTTGAGACGCGCACTCTATCAGAGGCTGCAAGACTTTGACGCGCACCCGCACCATTCGTTGCCGAGTACCGAATTGTGCTCTTCGCGTATATTGGGTTGACGATGTACAACCTGTTTGCCCTCTCTCTCCGAAACGGCCGAGTCGTGCGCAGCATTAGCCAACCGCACCGGCGCCTATGGGCGCGTCTCCAAACGGTTGGCTGGGGCCTCGGTACCGCATATGACGCGAACGAATGCATCTATGTGATGCTTCGTCGCTCGCCGTTCGCGCACAATGCCCCATACGATCGTCTGCTTGCCAAAATACTCCTGACCAGTTTTCTCGTCACGATCTTGAGCGGCGCGGGCCTTGGTCTGCTTCACTGGCTCGGACAATACAGGGCACTCCGACAGCTCTATCCGCTGTGGCGAGATCTATACCGGGTAACGCCCCAGATCGCGCTGGATCCTCCATCGTCGGAAGGCGCCGACACCGTCGCCTTCCGCGATGTGGGTTTTCGGCTCTATCGGCGCGTAACCGAGATCCACGACGGTATTACGGCTCTGGAGTCGTATAGTGATGCGTCGATGACAGAAAAGGCTGATCGTGTCTACAAGCAGATGTGCATCACGCGACAACAGGCAGGAGTAACGGTTGAGGCCTTGATGCTCGCCCAAGCAATACATGCGAAACAGGGAGGCAACCGCACATCGGAACCGTTATTGTCCCCGCTTATGACGATGGAGGAGAACCTTGAACACGAAGTGCAGCACCTGAAGGGGGTGGCCCGCGCCTACCGGGGTATCTTGGTCCAAGGGCGGGAGGCTCTGTGCTATGCCCTGAGTGAGCATCCAGATTCGCAGGAGGCGATACGCAGATGATGACCGCTTCACCTTCACCTCACTCCGTCGCCCGGAGGGGCAGTGAGCGGGCGGCGAAGATTATCACCGAGGTGCTCGCGCCGACACCATTGGGTGTCGTCGTGGTCGCCTTCATCGCGTGGCATTTCGCACCGAGGACAAGTGATGCGATTAAGGGGGCGATCATTGGCGTACTGCTGGGGTTGCTCTTACCCTTCAGCTATTTGTTGCGACAGGTTCGGAGGGGCCGGGTCACCGATCATCATGTCGGAACACGCACCCAGCGTCCACGTATCCTCCTCGTCTTCTTCTTCGCTGTGCTCGCTGCGCTCGTTGCCCTGATCGGGTTCGGCTCACCCCCGGAGCTCATCGCGCTTATTGGGGCGAGCATGACAGGCTTAGTCGTCGCACTGACGATCACCCTTTTCTGGAAGGTCTCAATCCACGCGGGCGTCGCCGCAGGCATCGCGGCCATCTTCGTCATCCTGTTTGGTCCATGGATGTTGCTGCTCGCCCCGTTCGTCCTCGCAGTCGGCTGGGCGCGCGTAACACTCGGCGATCACACAACACCACAAGTCATCGTAGGGATCGTCATCGGTGCATTCATTTCTGGGTTTGCCTTTTCTCTCTTCCTGATCGCACTGCGCTGATAATCATGCGCCCTTCTGCGAGACGCCTCACTTGTAGCGACTAGACATCAAGACAGACATGTCGTATCATTCACATATGAGGATGATTAACGTCTATGTTCATGATGATGTACATCCCAGATGTCTGTATGCTATAGCGACAGAACGCCATGTCGTCTTGACATCAAAACATTCATGCTCCACACTACGGCTCAGATGGTGTACGTACACTTCGGTGAGGAAGAGGAGATGTATCAGTGCATAGCGAAGCCAATGGAGACATGACCTCAACGAAAGAACCCATCGAAAGGGATCGATTCCGGACAACGGTGTATTTGACGGAAGACGAGATTACGTCCCTCGACGAGTTGAGAGCCCATTTCCGGCGACAGGAGCGGCGTCAAGTCGACCGCTCACAACTCATTCGAGAAGCAATTCGCCACTACCATGAAACGATGCTCACGCAGTAGATCGTTAATCGGGGGAACGGGGGTTTCTGATGGGATCAGAGAATTTCAACCGGCAGTTCATCCTGCTGGACTTCACTGATCTGGACAACCCGGATTTCCTTTCGTTTACTCGCTCACCCGAGTTCTCGACGTATCTTATCATGCGCCGCCACATCTGGCGCTCCCGCGATCCCCACTACATGGGCCTGCACGAGTACTTCGCCAAAGGTTACCTCGCGTGCTCGCTCGACCGCGAAAAGATCGCCGAGTGGCTGAACCTCTCACTCGTATCGGTGAGCAATGACATCACCGCGCTCTCGCGTCGCACAGTGATCGAGAGCCTACGAACGGGTCGCCAAAATATCTTCGTGCTCGGCCGGTGGGTCGAGGATGAGGGCGCATACTTCGAGCACTTCCACTTGGATCGACTTTACGTCAGAAGTAAAGAAAACTTGATATCAGGCCTTCTTGACGGCAGATATAAAGAAAACTTTACATCAGAAGAAAAGAAAACCCGTACGTCTGATGTAAAGAAAGTTTTACCCAATAATAGAGAAGGGAATAGAGAACTAAATAGAGAAGAAAATAGAGAAGTGGAGTTCGAGAACTCGAAATTTCGAAAGGCCTCAAATCATGAAATTAATGTGATTACGGACTACGTCAGCGACCTCGCGCGGGAACTGAACGACGAAGCTTCATTGCCGGCATCCGTCGGTCGTGCGATGAACCTCTACCGTCGGGCCGCCATCGATCTGGACGGCTTTACTGACGCTTTGCTCGGCGCACGCGCTGCGACGAAACAGCATAGCGCAAGCATCCGCAAGCAGAGCGACGCGAACGATAACCTGATCGGCCCGACGAAGAATCGTATGGCGTATTTCTTCGCGGTGCTCGAGGACGTGCTCGGACTTGTTGAGCCGAGGGTAGCGGCAGAGGTGGGCAGCCGATGAAGCGAGAACGGATCGTTGCGATCGTCAACCGCAAAGGCGGCAGCGGGAAGTCCACGACAACGCTCAATCTCGCCGGTGCCCTGGTCGAAACCGGACTGCGGGTTGTCGTTGTTGATTTGGACCCCCAGGCCTCCCTGACGCGCCTACTCACCGATGATCCGGTGGAGCGTGGCATCGGTGCATGCATCTCCGCGCCCGGGCTACCGGTGAGAGACCTCATCCGCGTTACCGGTGCAGGCATCGACCTCGTCCCGGGCGATCGCTCGATCGAATCTGCGGCGCTCTCCTTGAGCGATTCCCCGACGGGCTTCCTGCGCCTGCGGAGGATCCTCACAGCGCTCGACGGCTACGACGTCCTGCTCCTCGACACGCCACCGACGTTGGGATTCGCCCTGTCGAGCGCCATCCTGGCCGCTGGGTGGGCCGTCCTACCCACGGCCACAACGCAGCAGGACATCGATGCGCTCGTTGATACGGTGATGGCGATCGACGAGTTGGCGGCGGATGAGATGGTCTGTGCGGTGCATCTCGCCATCGTGCCGAATGCGGTGCATCGGGATCGTCCCGACCAAGGGGGATTAGCGGTGCTGCAGAAGGCGTTCGGCGACCTTGTCACGATGCCGGTGCCGCATTCGGCGGCGATCAAGCGTGCCCTCAATCGTCACCTACCGCTCGCGATGACCGAACCGAAGACTGTAGCCATGGACTCGTACCGCGCATTAGCGCAGCGCGTCGTCTGTGCGATCGCGCGAACTGAGATGATCCCGGAGGAGCAATATGTCGGCACATAATCGTCGTGAGGCGGAGGTCGCCGTCGTCCGGCCCGCACAACCGCGCACGACGCTGCACGCGGTCGCGGGTGCGACCGAGCGGCGATTGCCGGGCGCGATGGAGGTCCCGATCGAGCAGGTATACTCGGACCTCGGTCAACCTCGACAGGATTGGGAGCACAACGGTGGTGCACGACGCCTGAATGAACTGACCGAGAGTGTCCGCGAATTCGGCATCTTGCAACCGCTGGTGGTGCGCGAGGACGGCACCATCGGCGACGGTCGCCAACGCTACCTGATCATCGCCGGCGGTCGTCGGTATACTGCCGCACTGCGGGCGGGCCTGGCGACCGTCCCCGTCGTCGCGCGCGGTGAGGAATCTTCGCGCGTCCGTATCCTCCAGCTGGTTGAGAACCTCCAGCGCCAGGATCTCAGTCCCATCGACGAGGCCCGCGCGTATCAGGAATTGATCGACATCGAGAAGCTGTCGCCGCCGATGATCGCGGCGCGGCTGCATCTCTCGGCGCAGCATGTGCGAGACCGGCTCCGGGTGCTCAGCGATCAGGTGCTCTCCGATGCGGTCGTCCGGCAACAGCTCTCCGCCACCGCCGCACGGGACATCATGCAGTTGCCGGACGATGAGTACAAGGCTTTTCGGGCACGCGTGCTGAACGGTGAAGCCATCCAATCGAGCGATGTGGCCACGGCACGCGGACGCCTCTCCGCCGCCGGCATCGTGAATCCGCGTCGCAAAGCGGTACAACCCAAAAAACAAACGTCGTTTGTTCCTGAGGATGCCGATATATCGTCAATCCGTGCCTCAGAAGCCGTACCGTCAACGGTACAAGTCGGTGCTGCGGAGGAGGGAACTGGTCCCAAAACGGCCGTAAGCACGCATCTACGCAACGTCGAGGAAGGGGAGCCGTGCAACGCCTCGGACGAATCGGCGGCTTCGGCCGACAGTATCGCCCTACTCATCGAAAGTTCCTTGCGCGGTGCGCGGCGCGCTGAGATCATCGCGAAGATCACCAGCCAAGAAGATAGCGATGTGATGGAGGAATGGTGGCTCCTTGTCTACCAGCGACTCCGGGTGCGCTTGTTGACGACATAGCAATGTCTCGCGCACTCTCCATGCACATCGCGGTCTGCGGAGCGCACCGAAAAAACTACGAACCACCTTTCCGTGCATAGTCGAGCAGGATTCGGTCGATGAGGTCCTCGACCGGCGCCAGATCATCGGTGAACACCTTTGGCCCGGGTGCAACCTCCCGAATGTCTCCCTTCGCGATCGCGTCTTCGCCGATCGTCACAATCGGTGATTGCGGCCGGATCGAGCGCTCCGCCGCGATATTCTTCCCGAAATCGGCGAGCTGTGAAGGATTCTTCGTGCCGATCACCATCGTGTTCGTGTACCCCGGCGTGTCGATGAGATAGACATTCGGGAAGACGGCCCGCATCGTCTGGCTGATCACTTCGACCAGCCGGTAGTCCGTGCTCGTCCGGCCCGCATTGACGATGACGG
>JBBSFO010000187.1:0-8480 GCA_038238655.1 Thermomicrobiales bacterium
ATAGGCAGCGGCTCACGCGCCCCACCCGCTATGGAAGGAGAGGAAGACATGGAAAACCTCTTGCGAGGAGTAGTCAGTAGTCAGTAGTCAGTAGTCAGAGGGATTGATTCCCGTTCCGGCTACCGACTACCGACTACTGAAAGAGGGGCATTATGGCGGATCGGGTTCGGCTCGCGATTGTTGGCTGTGGCGGGATGGGACGACGTCACCTCACCGGGTTCACGGAGCTGGCGCGTACGGAGTTTCGCAATGCGGACCTCGTCGCGGTCTGCGACCTGAATCAACAGAACGCCGAGGACCTCGCCGACGAGGCGTTGGAGCATCTCGGGCTGCGCCCGCAGGTCTTCACGGACGCGGCGCAGATGGTCAAGGAGGTCGAACTCGACGGCGCGGACTGCCCGACCGATACCGGGTCACACCACAACGCCGCCACCCTCCTTCTCGATCTCGGCCTGCACACGATGTGCGAAAAGCCGCTCGCGATTACCATTCGGGGCTGCAACAAGATCATCGAAGCGGCGGAGCGGTCGGGCAAAATTCTCTCCGTCGCCGAGAACTTCCGGCGCGACCCAATCAACCGACTGATCAAAGGCCTCATTGACGACGGCGCAATCGGCGATCCGCAATTCATTCTTGAAGCGGGTATCGGCGGGCGCGACACGATGATCATCACTCCGTGGCGGCACCAGAAGATGACCGGCACGATCACGCTCGACGCGGGCGTCCACAATACCGATATTCTCCAGTACTACTTCGGCGACGCCGAGAGCGCCTTCGGGCAAACCCGGCTGTACGAAAAAACGCGCTACAAGCGAAGCACCGGCGGTCCCGGCGGCTTCTACGAGAAGTGGGGCAAGAACTTCCCCGACTCCTTCGAGGCGACCGGCGAAGATGCGATCTTCGGTATGATTAACTTCAAGAACGGCGCGCACGCCCATTGGATTGACCACCACGCCGGCCACGGCCTTCCCTACCGGAACCGGACGATTTACGGCACCAAAGGTTCGATTGTCTCGCCCGGTGACCGCAATGGTCGCCCCGTTCGCCTGATTCTGGATGACGGCACGGACATCATGGATCAGCGAGTGCTTGACTACGCACCGAGCTATCGCCTCAGCCCCGTTGCGGCGCGGCTGTTCGGCGGCGAGCGCCCGTGGACGTACAACTTCGATTTCCCGGTGACGGATCGCAAGATTCTCGCACTGGAATACTACGAACTCGCGGAGTGCATCCGCACCGGCGCGCAACCCGAAGTGAATGGCGCGGTCGCGCGGCGCGATGTCGCCCTCGTCTATGCCCTGTTCGAGTCGCAAGTCGCCGGTCGCCCCGTCACGATCGAAGAGGTCGAATCGAGCGCGGTAGACGGCTATCAGCGCGAAATTGACGAGCATCTCGGCCTGTATCCGGTTCCTGAGGCGCACGCATAACGACGAAATCAGTCGCGCAAGCTTTCCAGCCTGCGCTATCTCATACTGTTTCCCCATGGGATTGGTGTGATGACCCGCGTAGGGGCGATTCGTGAATCGCCCCTACGAGATAACGACAGAGCCTTTTTGACGACATGATTACCGTGAAATAGCATCAAAGGAGCGAAATGTGGGAATGTTGCTCGCCTTTAGCACCTGGGGCATGCAGAAGACGCCGATTGATGTTGCGGTCGCGCACTGTGCTGCGCTCGGCTACGACGGCCTCGAACTGACCGTCATTCCCCGCTGGCCGACCGACGCCGCGACGATGGACATCGCCGAGCGCAAACGCATCCGCAAACTCTACGACGATCACCACATTGACCTGTGCGGCCTGTCCGGTAATACGCCGCTGCTCGCGGGCGATGCCGCCGAACGCACCCGGAATATCGAAACCTTCAAGACCTACCTCGATCTCGCGGCGGAGTTGCAGAAACCGGGCGAGCGCCTTTCCGTCAGCACTACGTCCGCCGGACCGCCCGGTTCGTGGGACGCGGTGAAGGATGAGTTGGTAGACTTGTTCGGCGCCGCTGCCACCTATGCGGAAAAGACCGGCACGATCGTCGGCGTTGAACCGCACGTCAGCAACGCTCTGCACACACCGGAACAAGCGATCTGGCTCGTCGAGAAGGTCAATTCGCCCGCGCTCGGCCTCCATTTCGACATCAGCCACTTCAATGTGCAGGGCATGGACATGGAAACGGTCGTTGCGCAACTCGTGCCGTACACCGTCCACACGCATATCAAGGACGAGCGCGGCATCGCGCCGGATCACCAATTCCTGATCCCAGGCGAGGGCGACATGGATTACGTTGGCTACCTGAAGGCGATGGATCGCGCGGGGTGGAAGGAATACATCACCGTCGAGATCAGTCTGATGGTGCAATCCCGCCCCAACTTCGACGCCCTCGCCGCCGCCACCCAATCGTATGAAGTCGTCTCAAAGGCATTCGAGGACGCAGGCGTTTCCCGCGAGCGGTCACACTGACCCTGTCTCGCCACTTCACCGTGATCGGTGATTGTTGCGTAGGGGCGGTGCTCGAACCGCCCTTTCGCGGGATCGGGGCTTTCGCGCGAGCGGGGAGACCGCCTCGGCAGGGCAGTTCGAGCACCGCCCCTACCGGATTGCGGCCTCCGCCGTATCTATGAGGGCCATCTGGCGGCTTTGGAGTGGGCGACCGACGAGGGATTGCGCGTAACGGGCCGCGTCCATCAGGGCGTTCTCGTCAATCCCGGTTTCGACGCCCATCCGGTGCAGCATGAAGACCAAATCTTCGGTGGCGATGTTGCCCGCCGCGCCCGGTGCGTAGGGGCAGCCGCCGAGGCCACCGATCGAGGAATCGTAGCGCGTGATCCCCGCGTCCAGCCCCGCGATGACGCAGGCGAGCGCCATGCCGTACGTATCGTGGAGATGGAGGCTCAGGCCAATAGCGACGGCGCTGCGGACATCGCGGACGAGCGTGCTGACATGCAGTGGGTCCGCCGCGCCGAGGGTGTCCGAAATGCCAACCTCGTCCGCGCCCATCGCCTCGTACGCCTGCGCGATTTCGCAGACCCGCGCGGGTGGCACGCGCCCCTCGAATGGGCACCAGAACGAGGTCGAGATCGCACCCCGCAGCCGGAATCCATCCACCTTCGCCCGCGCCGCGACGAGCGCCAGTTGCTCCAGCGATTCGGCGGTCGAGCGATTGAGGTTCGCCCGATTGTGGCTCTCGGTTGCCGAACAAAACAACACAATCTCGTCGGGCCGTTGCCGCACCGCGCGTTCGTAGCCGCGCATATTCGGGACGAGCGTGCTGTACCGCACACCGTCGCGCGGCAGGGAGGGCATCACATCGTCCGCATCGGCGAGGGCCGGAATCCACTTCGGATGCACGAACGAGGTCGCCTCGATCTCCACCAGCCCCGCCGCGATCAACCGCCGGATCAGTGCGACTTTCTCCATAGTCGGTACGAGCGCGGATTCATTCTGCAACCCGTCGCGCGGCCCCACTTCCATGATCGTGACGTGCCCCGGAACATGCATCGCAGACCTCCGATCGGAGCAACGAGTAGCGAGTAACACGTAACGAGAAGATGCGCCCCGCTCGTTACTCGTTACTCGCTACTCGTTACTTCCCTACTTCACCTGCTTCGCCGCGACCTCGACGAACTTGTTCGTGTAGGTGGCAGCGAGGTCAACGCTGGCCGCGCCTTTGACGACGGGGTCCGAGAGTTTGAGGACGTTGTAGACGCTCTGCGGGCCGTCGGCGGGCATCATGCCGGTGGTTGAAAAGAGCGGCAGATCCTTCTTCAAGGCGTCCAGATAGTTCTGCTTGTCGCCACCGACATAATCCGGCGGCATCTTGGCGGCGATTTCCTCCGGCGAGTGCGTCTGGATATACTTGAGCGCCATCAGGCTACCGGTGACGATGATCTGCGTCGTGTTCGGGTTTTTCCCGATGAAGTCGGCGGTGGAATACACGCCGCCCGCCGGGTACGGCCCGCCGAGTTGCCCGATCGTATCCTTCTCGGAACGCGTGTCCCAGAGCGGCTTCGCATCGCCGGTTGTTTCCACTTTTGTCGCCGCCGGGTCTACCATCATGCCCGCAACCACCTTGCCCTGCTGAATCGCCGCAATCGAGGTGCTGCCCGTGCCGATGGCGACGACGCTTACCTGATCGGGTTGGATGCCGTTCTTGGTCAGGTAATAGTTGAGAAGGAACTGCGTCGAGGAACCGGCGGAGGTGATCCCGACGATCTGGCCTTTGAGATCCGCCGCCGTCTTGATCTTGTCGGCGTTCTTGCTGTTCACTTCGAGCACGATGCCGGGGAAGTTGTCGTAGAGGCAGACCATTTGCAACTTCTCACCCTTCGGCTGCGTCTGGATCGTGTGGTCGTAGAAGCCGACGACCATATCCGCGCTGCCACCGATCAGCGCTTCCGCCGCCTTCGCGCCACCGGAGAAGTTGGCGATCTCGACTTCGAGGCCCATATCCTTGAAGTAGCCGAGTTGATTGGCGAGCGAGATCGGTGCGTAGATGAACTGCTCCGCTCCGCCGACCGCGACCGTAATCTTGCTCTTCTCCGGCTTCAAAGCGGCAGCGGGTGCACCCGCGACCGCCGAGCCGGTCGTCGCGGCAGTCGTCGCCGATGCGGCAGAGGTCGTCGGCGCTTTCGTCCCGGCGGCGGTCGCGGCCGCTGCGGCAGGCGGAGCCGTGTTTGTCGCGCTGCTCGATCCGCCGCAGGCTGCGAGGATCGCCGTACCCGCCGATACCGCCGCACCGACCAGGAATTTCCGGCGACTGACTACTGCGTTTCCGAACCGACTGTCGTACATCCGATGCTCCTTCTGCGGGGCGGTTACACCTCGCGTACGCGTGCCCCGTTCTCGCGCTTCGGTTGCCACCGCAGCAACCGCCGCTCGACGGGAATGATACTCAGTTCGATCACCATGACGAGCACGGCTAAAACGGTCATGCCCGCGAACACACCCGTGCTGTCGAAATTCCCCTCCGCAAAGGAGACGAGGTACCCGATGCCCTTTGTCGAGCCGAGATATTCCCCGACGACAACCCCCGCGAGCGCGAATCCGACGCTCGTATGGAGACTGGACAGGATCCAGGTGATTGCGGATGGAAACTGGACATAGCGAATGACCTGCCAGTTGCTCGCACCGAGCATCCGCGCCTTGTCAATGACGCGCGCATCGGCCTCGCGGACACCCTGGAAGGTGTTGTAGAAGACGATAAAGAAGACAAGCGAGACGCCGAGGGCGACTTTCGAGTTCTGCCCCAGCCCGAACCAGAGCACAAAGATCGGCGCAAGGACGACGCGCGGCATCGCATTCAGCATCGTCACATAGGGCCCGAATACTTTCGCCGTCAGTTCGCTACGTGCCATGATGAAACCGAAGATGATGCCGAGCACCACGCCGATCACGAAGGAAAGCACCGTCTCGATGAACGTCGCCTCAATATGCCGGTAGATCGTCCGATTGCGGATAAACCAATCGCCGAGCCGCTGCACGACTTCGGTCGGCTGGCTGAAGAAAAACTTGCGGATGATGCCGTACTCGGCACCAAACTGCCAGAACGCGAGTATCGCAACGAGCACGAGCACTTGCAGCGTTAGCACGCCCGGTTCGATCCGCCACCGGCGCGCTGGCTTCACCGCCGCCACTGTCGGCGTCTCCCTTTCAATGGGCCGCACCACCGCCCCCATGCGTTGCTCCCTCCGAGTAGACAGTAGACAGTAGACAGAAAAATCCTTCCACTCTCAACTGACTACTGTCTACTGACTACTCCCATCCGCTGTCGTTCGTAACTCGCGAGCACTTCGTCGCGCAGGCCGTCCCAGATATTTTCGTAGAGCGCGACGAATGCGGGCAGGAAGCGGACTTCCTGCACATTGCGCGGGCGGGGCAAGGCGACGGTATAGTCGCCCTTGATGTGCGAGGCGGGGCCGGCCGTGAGCAGCACGACACGGTCGGACATCGCGATCGCCTCTTCGAGATCGTGCGTGACGAACACGACCGTCTTGTTCGATCCCGACCAGAGGTCCAGCACTTCGTTCTCCACCATCGCGCGGGTCTGCACATCGAGGCCGTTATACGGTTCGTCCATCAGCAGGATTTCCGGCTCATTGACGAGGTCCTGCGCGAGGGCGATCCGCTTGCGCATGCCGCCGGAGAGTTGGTGTGGGTAGCGATCCTCGAAGCCGTGCAGACCGACGCGCCCGAGCCAGTCCGTCGCGCGCGCGCGGGCTTCCCGCTTGCCCACGCCTTGCAGCATTGGGCCGAACGCGACATTGTCGAGCACGGTCTTCCACGGCAGCAATGCATCCTGCTGGAACATATAGGCCGCGCGCCGGTTGATCCCCTTGATTGGCTCGCCGTAGATTGTCACGCTGCCCGCGCTCGGGTTCGCCAGCCCGGCAATCATGCCGAGAATCGTGGATTTACCGCACCCACTCGGCCCGACGACCGCGAGAAACTGGCCGCGCGGGATGGCGAGCGAAATGTCCTCGACCGCGACATACCGCCCGCGCTCGGTCGCGAAAGAGCGCGTCACACCATGCAGTTCAATCGCCGTCTCGGGGGTTGATGCCACCTCACACCACCCCGGCAGCGCGCAACCGCGCCAGTTCGTCGTCGTCCATGCCCGCGAGTTGCCGCAGCACCGTGTCGGTATCCGCACCGAGCGGCGGGGCGGGCCACTTCACCGCACCCGGCGTATCGGAGAGTTTCGGGACGATCCCCGGCATCGCAATACTCCCGAAGACGGGATGCGGCACGTCGAGAATCATCTCGCGCGCCTGATACTGCGGATCGTTGACAATGTCCGCCATGTTGTAAACCGGACCAAACGGCACTTCCGCCGCTTCAAGGGTTTCCGAGACTTCCGTCGCCGTGCGCCCCCGGGTCCACTCCGCGATTGCTTCATCGAGGAGCCGCGCGTGCTCGGCACGACCGGGGTTCGTTTGCAAGCGCGCGTCCCGATGCAGATCGGGCCGTCCGATAGCATTCATCAGGCGGACGAAAATGCTGTTGTTGTTGCCGCTGATCGCCATCCACGCGCCGTCTTTGGTCTGATAGACATTCGACGGCGCGGTCTTGAAAAGATCGTTGCCTGTCCGTTCCTGGATCGTGCCGAGCGTCGTGTATTGCGGCAGCGCGTCCTGCAGGAAACTGAACATCCCCTCGGTGAGCGCGACATCCACGACCTGCCCCGTTCCTGTCTCGTGCCGCGACTGGAGCGCGGTCAGCGCGCCGACCACCGCGTAGAGCGACGCGACGTGATCGGCGAGGCTCATGCCGACACGGACGGGCGGGCGATCCGGGAAACCGGTGATGTAGCGGATGCCGCCCATCGCCTCCGCGATATTACCGAAGCCAGGCCGGGCGCGGTATGGCCCCGTTTGCCCGAAGCCGGAGATACGCACCATAATGAGGCGGGGGTTCGCTTCGCGCAGCACATCGGGGCCAAGTCCCCACTTTTCGAGGCTGCCGGGACGGAAGTTTTCGATCAGGATGTCACACTCCTGCGCGAGGCGGCGGATGATCTCCTGCCCCTCCGGCTTGCGCAGATCAACCGTCACGGAGCGCTTGTTGCGCGCCTGAATCGGGAACCAGAGCGCGCCCTTGTCCGTCATCGCGCCCCACTCGCGGTGCGGGTCGCCATGCACGGGCGGCTCGATCTTGATAACCTCCGCGCCGAAGTCCCCGAGGATGCGCGCCGCGAACGGCCCGGCGATCAACGTGCCCATTTCCAGCACCCGAATACCCTGCAATGCCGGTCGCGTTGTGTGATCGCCGTGTGCATGCATGCGCGCAATCGTAGGGCGGATGCACTGTACCGTCAAGGTTGGATGCGTAGTGTTTATTCCTCACCCCCTCTCCTGTGCTTGTCAGCACAGGAGAGGGGGCCGGGGGGGTGAGGTTTGTGCGAGAATGCATTCAGAGGGGAGAAGTGCGGTGCCAGCGACAACGACACGAGAGCAGCAGAGCGTCCGGCGGGCAATCGCGCTGCTGTGCAGCGTTATCTTCCTCGCAGATGTCGTCTTCGGCATCGTCGCGCCAACGTTTTCGCTCTTTGCCAAGAACCTCGGTATCGCAGTTGCGCTACTCGGCACGATCAACACCCTCGGCAGTTTCACCCAACTCTTGATCGCCCTGCCAATCGGACTTGTCTCGGATCGCTTGAGCCGACCGCGCGTCATTACGGTGGGCATGGTGATCTATGCCGCAGCGCTCGCTAGTTTCGCGGTCGCGCAGGGGCCGGTGCTGCTCATCGTCGGGCGCGTCCTGACGGCCTTCGCCGCCGTCGCGATCTTTCAGATCGGCTCGGCGCATCTCGGCGACATCACTGTCACCGGCCAACGCGAAGTAGCATATGGCTGGCTGACAACGGCAATGGGGCTTGGCTTCACGGTCGGCCCGCTGATCGGTAGCCAGTTGGCCGAGCATTTCGGACCGCGCAGCGCATATGTCGCGGGTAGCCTGATCGCGCTGGCGGGTGGGTTGATCGCCTGGCG
>JBBSFO010000188.1:0-8397 GCA_038238655.1 Thermomicrobiales bacterium
CAACCAGCCGCCCCAGCAGCCGCCGTCGGCGCCGCGCCGACGAACGGGCCGAAGTTCTGCCCGAATGGTGGGTTTGGCCGGACTGCTATGGGAGACGGCGGCCCGCCGAAGTTCTGCCCGAACTGTGGGAACAAACTGCGGGATTGAGGGGAATCTCACCCCCCAACCCCCTCTCCATTGCGATGGAAAGGGGGAGCGACCTCCGAGAGAGCCGGATGTTCGGAGAAGGCCAGGGTACTTCAGGCGAGACACCCCTCTCCATCGCAATGGAGAGGGGTCGGGGGGTGAGGTTCCCCACCATAGTCAGCACATATCCCGATGATAGACGAAATGCATGATCGCGGTACATACACGAAATGAATGTACCGGGGCTATTGACGAAGGGGCGAATCGTAGTATACTGCATGTTTGCGGATGCCTGCGACGGTGCGATCGGCGTCAGACATAAGGTCGAGGTAGATTGCGACATCGAACGATTCGAGACGAACGATACAGGGTGGGGGAAACCTCGCCCTTCTGGTGTCTCTCCACATTCTTTTTCGTTGCCAATCAGCATACGGCATCGGTCTTGCGAGCGCATCTGCGGCAGACCGGGGTACGTCCGTTCGCGAATCGGTGACGCATTGCCGCGCCGCCAACCGGCGTGCCGTGCGATACCCACGCGGCACGTCCGCCATCTGAATCGTGTTTTGGGTCTGTATCAATATGAGGGGGAAAGACGCATGGCGATTGAGGTTCAAACTTCCCCGCAGGGTGTGATCCCATATCCGGAACGCCGCTCCTTCGGCAAGATTCCGGCGGTTCTGGAGATGCCGCACCTCGTCCAAATTCAACTCGATTCGTTCCGCTGGTTCCTGGAAGAAGGGATGAAGGAACTCCTCGCGGAAATTTCGCCGATCACCGATTTCACGGGCAAGAGCATGGAGCTTTCGTTCCTCGATTTCGCGTTCGGCGAGGCCCGCTACGACGAGGGCGAGTGCCGCGAGCGAGACATGACCTATTCCGTCCCCTTGCGTGTACAGACGCGTCTCCTGATCAAGGAGACGGGTGAAATCAAGGATTCCGAGATCTTCATGGGCGACTTCCCGATGATGACGCGCGATGGCACGTTTATCATCAACGGCGCGGAGCGCGTCGTCGTTTCCCAGTTGGTCCGTTCACCGGGTATCTACTTCACCGCGACGGAAGATCCCTCGACGGGTCGTCACCTGTTCGCGGCGAAACTGATCCCGAACCGCGGCGCGTGGTTGGAATTCGAGACTTCCAATCGGGACATCCTGTCCGTCAAGGTGGATCGCAAGCGGCGTATGCCGGTGACGATCCTGCTTCGTGCCCTCGGCTACGGCACGGACGAGCAGTTGCTCGATCTCTTCAAGGAGATTGACACCAACGAGCAGCACCGCTATATCGCCGCAACGCTCGACAAGGAGCCGATGAAGGGGACGACGGACGAGAAGAAGGGGCGCGACGAGGCGCTGCTGGAACTCTACAAGCGCATCCGACCGGGCGACCCACCGACGCGCGAGAATGCCGAGAATCTGCTGAAGAATCTCTTCTTCTACGCGCGCCGGTATGACTTGGCGAAGGTGGGCCGGTACAAACTGAACAAGCGGCTCCGCGAAGACCCAGCGAACGATACGCGGGTTCTGACGCACGAGGACATCATCAAGATCGTCTCGACAATGATCACATTGAATAACGGTGAGGGCGAACCGGACGACATTGACCACCTCGGCAACCGCCGCATTCGCGCGGTCGGCGAGTTGATCCAGATGCAGGTCCGCGCCGGCCTCGCGCGGATGGAGCGCGTCGTCAAGGAGCGCATGACGATCCAGGACCCGGAAACGGCGACGGCGAACGCGCTGATCAACATCCGCCCGGTGATGGCGTCCGTCCGCGAGTTCTTCGGCGGGTCGCAGTTGTCGCAGTTCATGGATCAAACGAACCCGCTGGCCGAACTGACCAATAAGCGACGCCTTTCGGCGCTCGGCCCCGGTGGCCTGAGCCGTGACCGCGCCGGATTCGATGTGCGCGACGTGCATCACTCGCACTATGGTCGCATTTGCCCGATTGAAACGCCGGAAGGACCGAATATCGGTTTGATCGGCTCGCTGGCGACTTTTGGCCGCATCAACCAGTACGGCTTTATCGAAACGCCGTACCGCCGTGTCCTCCGGCTGCTCGACATGCAGCGGGACGGGGATCGCCTCGTCGGCCAGCGGCTCTCCGAGCGCATCGTGGATCCGACGACGAACAAGGAGGTCGCCGCCACCGGAGCGGTCGTGGATCAGAAACTCGCGGACAAGATCGCGAAAGCGGGCCTGCGGACTGTACGAATCAAGCCTGTCGTGACGGACGAGATCGAGTACCTTTCCGCCGATGTGGAAGAAGACTTCACGATTGCTCAGGCGAACGCTGCGCTCGACGAGAACAACCACTTCGTGGACGAGCGCGTCTCGGCACGGCACGGCTCGCGCATTATGATCGAGGTGATTGACCGGATTGACTATATGGATGTATCGCCGAAGCAGGTCGTCTCGGTGGCGACGGCGCTCATCCCATTCCTCGAACACGACGATGCGAACCGCGCCTTGATGGGTGCGAACATGCAGCGGCAGGCCGTGCCGCTCCTGCGGCCGGAAGCGCCAGTCGTCGGTACGGGCATCGAATACCAGACGGCGCGCGACAGCGGTCAGGTCGTCGTAGCGCGCGAGAATGGTGTCGTGACGAGCGTGGACGGTCGGCGTGTCGTGATCCGGGACAACGACGGTGTGGAGCATGTCTACCCGCTGCACAAGTTCCGTCGCTCGAACCAGGATACCTGCATCAACCAGCGGCCAATCGTCCATGTGGGCGATCCGATCTCTGTCAGGCAGATCATTGCGGACTCGTCCTCGACGGAAAACGGCGAACTCGCGCTCGGCCAGAACGTGCTTGTCGCGTTTATGCCGTGGGAAGGCGGTAACTTCGAGGACGCGATTCTCGTTTCGCAGCGGCTCGTGCAGGAGGACTACTTCACCTCGATCCATATCGAGAAGTATGAGTGCGAGGCGCGGGACACGAAACTTGGGCCGGAAGAGATCACGCGGGACATCCCGAATGTCGGCGAGGACAGTCTCGCGGACCTGGACGAGGACGGCATCATCCGCGTCGGTGCGGAAGTGCGGCCGAACGACATCCTCGTCGGTAAGGTGACGCCGCGTGGGGAAACGGACCTTTCCGCCGAGGAACGGCTGCTTCGTGCGATCTTCGGTGAGAAGGCGCGCGATGTGAAGGACACGAGCCTGCGCGTGCCGCACGGCGCGCGCGGCACGATCATTGATGTCAAGCAGTATTCACGCGAGAAGAACGACGAACTGCCCGCCGGGGTTAATCAGATGGTCCGCGTGATGATCGCGCAGCGTCGAAAGATCTCCGAGGGCGACAAGATGGCGGGTCGCCACGGCAACAAGGGTGTCATCTCGCGCATTCTGCCGATCGAGGATATGCCGTACCTGCCCGACGGTCGGCCGGTAGACATCATCCTCAACCCGATTGGCGTGCCGTCTCGCATGAACCTCGGCCAGTTGCTGGAAACGCACCTCGGCTGGGCGGCGCGCGAACTCGGCTTCCGGGTGGCGACGCCGGTCTTCGACGGCGCGCGGGAGTCCGAGATCGAGGCGCTATTGGAGGAAGCCGGGCTACCGATTGACGGCAAGGTGGACCTCTACGACGGGCGCACGGGCGAGCGATTCGACCGACCCGTCACGGTCGGCATCATTTACATGCTGAAGCTGGCGCACCTTGTGGAGGACAAGATTCACGCACGCTCCACGGGGCCGTACTCGCTGGTCACGCAGCAGCCGCTGGGGGGCAAGGCGCAGTTCGGTGGCCAGCGGTTCGGCGAGATGGAAGTCTGGGCGCTGGAAGCGTACGGCGCGGCGCATATCCTGCAGGAGATGATCACCGTCAAATCGGACGACGTGGTTGGCCGCGTCAAGACGTACGAGGCGATTGTCAAGGGCGAGGAGATCCGCGACGCGGGCGTGCCGGAGTCGTTCAAGGTGCTCGTCAAGGAACTGCGGGCGCTCGGCCTTTCCGTTGAGGTCATCAACGAGGACGATCAGGCAGTCGAGTTCACGGAGGACACCTCGTCGGACATCCTCTCGACGCTGGACAATATCAATATGCGCGGCTTCGAGACGCGCGAGTAGCGGGAGAGTAGACAGTCGTCAGTAGTCAGAACGAAAAGTTGGTGCGGGGCACCGTTCGATCTCAACTGACTACCGGCTACTGTCTACTGACTACTTCCCACTCGTTGCTCATCGCTGTCAGGGGGAAACTCATGTTTGATGTCAATAATTTCGATGCGATCCGGATCAGTCTCGCCTCGCCGGAAGCGATCAAGTCATGGTCCTACGGTGAAGTGACGAAGCCGGAAACGATCAACTACCGGACGCTTCGTCCGGAGTTCGGTGGACTCTTCTGCGAGCGCATCTTCGGCCCGCAGAAAGACTGGGAATGCGCCTGCGGCAAGTACAAGCGCATCCGCTTCAAGGGTGTCATCTGCGACAAGTGCGGCGTCGAGGTGACACGCGCCAAGGTGCGCCGCGAGCGGATGGGCCATATCGAACTCGCCGCGCCCGTCAGCCACATCTGGTATGTGAAGGGCACGCCGAGCCGGTTGGGCCTCCTGCTCGACATCTCGCCGCGCAACCTCGAACGTGTCCTGTACTTCGCGGCGTACATTGTCACGCGTGTGGATACCGAGGCACGTACCCAACTCGTCGCGGACATCTACGCCGAACTCGAAGAAACGAAGACGGAACTGCGCCACGATGCCGAGGGGAAGATCACCGTCGTCACGGGCGAGCGAGACGCGGATCTTTCCAACCTCACCTCTGGCAATTCCAGTCTTGTACGAGACATCGAGGCACGGCTGAAGGCCGACATCGCTGAGATCGAGAAGGAATACGAGACGATCCACGACGAACTCGAACAGATGATGGGCGAGGGCGCGACCGAACCCGTCGAATTCCTCGGCCAGATCATCGTCCATGAGGGCGAAGCAATCAACGATGACCGGATGCTGGTCCTCAAGGAGGCGCAGGACGCGCGGGTAGAGGAATTGCAGGCGCAGGCGGAGCGCGATAAAGGCTCCAGCCAGGCGCTCTCCGGCGCGGAGGCGGATCAGAACCGCTATGAGGCGGACGAGCGCACCAAGAAGATCTTCGCCGAAGCCGAAGCGCGTATCTCCGAGGAGCAGGCGCAGGCGGATGAGATCATCCGCGAGATCGAAGCCTTGCAGCCAATGCAGATCATCTCCGAGGCGCAGTACCGCGACTTGCAGGAGATCGCGCCGGACATCTTCTCGGCGGGTATGGGCGCGGAAGCGATCTATGACATCGTTGTCAAGACCAATCTCGAAGAGATGGCGACGAAGCTGCGCGACGACATCGAAACGACGAGCGGGCTGAAGCGCAAGAAGGCGATGAAGCGGCTGCGCGTCGTCGAGGCGTTGCGCAAGAGCGGCAACCGCCCGGAATGGATGATCTTCACCGTCCTCCCCGTCATTCCGCCGGACCTCCGGCCGATGGTGCAGTTGGACGGCGGTCGTTTCGCGACTTCCGATCTCAATGATCTCTACCGCCGCGTCATCAACCGGAACAACCGCCTCAAGCGGCTTCTGGAACTCCAGGCGCCGGAGATCATCGTCCGCAACGAGAAGCGGATGCTTCAGGAAGCGGTGGACGCGCTGATTGACAATGGGCGGCGCGGTCGCGTCGTTTCCGGCAGCGGCAAGCACAAGTTGAAGAGCCTGTCGGACATGCTGAAGGGCAAGCAGGGGCGGTTCCGCCAGAACCTGCTCGGCAAGCGCGTGGACTACTCGGGCCGCTCGGTGATCGTCGTCGGGCCGGACCTGAAGCTCAATCAGTGCGGTCTGCCGAAGCGGATGGCGCTGGAACTCTTCAAGCCATTCGTCATGCGGCGATTGGTTGAGCGTGGGCACGCGCACAACATCAAGGCGGCGAAGCGCATCGTCGAGCGCGTCGAGCCGAAAGTCTGGGATGTCCTCGAAGAGGTCATTCAGGACTACCTCGTACTCCTGAACCGCGCCCCGACCTTGCACCGCCTCGGTATTCAGGCCTTCGAGGTGCAGTTGGTCGAGGGGAGCGCGATCCAGATCCACCCGATGGTGACGGGCGCGTACAACGCGGACTTCGACGGCGACCAGATGGCCGTGCACGTCCCGCTTTCGCGGGAGGCGCAGAAGGAGGCGCGGGAGCGGATGCTCTCGATCCATAACCTCTTAAAGCCGTCTGATGGTGAGCCGATCGTTACGCCGACCCTGGAAATGGTGCTCGGTTGCTACTACATTACCCTGCCGCACGATGGCGTGAAGGGCGAGGGGAAGACCTACTCCAGTCCGGAGGAAGTGATCCTCGCCTACAACATGGGCATGGTGGACATTCAGGCAAGGGTGAAGGTGCGGCTGCCGTACAAGCTGCCGACCGACGCCGCTGCCGTTTTCCAGCAGCAGATTATCGAAACGACGCCCGGTTGCGTCATCTTTAACGAGGAACTGCCGGCCAGCCTCCGTTTCTGGAACGAGCCGATGGACCGAAAGGCGCTTCGTCGTTTGATGGCCGAGTGCTACCGCGACTTCACGGAGGAGGCGAATGAGAAGGTCGCCGCCGGGAAGTTGACGCCGATGGCCGCCCGCGAGGAAGCGGCCCGCAAAACGGCAAATGTCGCGGACAAGATCAAGCGGCTCGGCTTCCGCTTCGGCACCCGCAGTGGGATGACGATCGCCGTATCGGACATCTCGATCCCGCACGAGAAGGAGCAGATCATCGAGGACGCCGACGTTCGCGCCGGTGAGTTCGAGCGGGACTATCGCCGTGGTCTCATCACCGACGGCGAGCGGTACCGTGAGGTCGTCAATATCTGGACGAATGCCCGTGAGGACGTGAAGCGCGCGGTGGAGAAGAACCTCGACCCGCACAACCCGCTCTCAATGATGGCCGGTTCCGGCGCAAAGGGGAACATTACTCAGATCGCCCAGATGGCCGGCATGCGCGGCCTCGTCTCCGACCCGCAAGGGAAGGTGATTGACCTGCCGATCCGCTCGAACTTCCGCGAGGGGATGACCGTGTTGGAGTATTTCGCCTCCACCCATGGTGCGCGCAAGGGCCTTGCGGATACCGCGCTGCGGACAGCGGACTCCGGCTACCTGACCCGCCGCCTCTGCGACGTGGCTCAGGAAGTGATCATCATCGAGGAGGACTGCGGCACGCAGGCGGGTATCTGGGTGGCGCGGAACGACACGCCGGACGATCTCTCGCTCTTCGCGAGCCGGTTGACCGGGCGCGTCGCAGGTGCGGACGTGGTAGACGCCGATGGGATTATCGTCGCCACGCGCAACGACATCCTCGACGAGGAAACGGCGAAGAAGGTCGCGGATTTGCAGGATCGCGTCTTCCTCCGCTCCGTGCTTGCCTGTGAGACGACGCACGGCGTCTGCCGCAACTGCTACGGGCGAGACCTCGCCACGGGCAAGCAGATTGACCTCGGTGAGGCGGTCGGCATCGTCGCCGCGCAAGCGATCGGCGAGCCGGGCACGCAGCTGACGATGCGCACCTTCCACACCGGCGGTGTGGCGGGCGACGACATCACCAGCGGCTTGCCGCGCGTCGAAGAACTCTTCGAGGCCCGCGTCCCGAAGGGGCAGGCGATCCTCGCGGAGATTGACGGCACGGTGGACATCACCTCTGAAGAACAGGTGCGCAAGGTGGTCATTACCGGCACTGATGTTTTCTCGCAGGGTCTGATCGTGCCGGAGAACTTCAACGTCTTGGTCCAGAGCGGCGACAAGGTCGCCGAAGGTCAGGTGATTGCGGAGTCGAATGTCGAGGGAGATGCACGGCGCATCGTTTCCCCGGCGGACGGCATCGTCGCGGCGGAGAAGGGTCGCCTGACGGTACGGGAGGAAGCGCCTACGCGGGAGTATATCATCCCGTTCGGTGCAAACATCCGTGTCGCGGACGGCGAGCAGATCACAGCGGGGGCGCAGATCACCGACGGGCCGAAGGACCCGCAGGAGATCCTCATTATCCAGGGGCGCGAGAATGTCCAGCGCTACCTCGTGGACGAAGTGCTGCGGGTCTATCGCTCGCAGGGCGTGAATACGAACGAGAAGCACATTGAAGTGATCGTGCGGCAGATGCTCCGTAAGGTACGCATCGAGAATGCCGGCGACACGGACCTGCTGCCGGATGACCTCGTGGACCGCGTGACTTTCGAGGAGACGAACCGCGAGGTGCTGGCGCAGGGCGGCGAGCCGGCAACGGCGCAGCCGGTGCTGCTCGGCGTGACCAAGGCGAGCCTGACGACGGACAGCTTCCTTTCCGCCGCCTC
>JBBSFO010000189.1:0-8367 GCA_038238655.1 Thermomicrobiales bacterium
AACGGGACGACGGGAGTGATCCTGTCAATCGTCGTCGCCTTCATCGGCGCGCTGCTCCTGACGTGGATCGTGCGTGCGGTGATGGGCAGCCGCTCCCCCGTCTAGACATCGCCCGCACCCGGAAACACGAGAGCCGCCCTCGAGAGGGCGGCTTTCTTCATGCACGAACTCCAGGATCAAAGAACTAGCGTCGCAAGCACCGCTTTCGCGAAGGGATCAAGGCGCTCCTGATCGGGGTGTTCGATTGCAAACAGTAGCCCGGTGTTGCGCGTGAGGATGCGTGCATACGCGCCGAATTGCACGACGGTCGGAAAGGCGGGGTGCGTCAGGCGGTAGTGCCCGTAAAACGTTTCGTAGCCGCTTACGGTCATCGTTTCCAAGTCGCCAAGAAGCGTGCCCTCTCGCTCCTCGATGCTTTCTTTCATCGTCTGGCTATACCGCACGTGATTGAGCCGCATCGCGCGATGATAGCCGATCAGCTCTACCTCAATCGTGCCATCGCCCGGCTCGCCATGCCACCGATATTTCGGCAATGGGTCTTTGGCGCGGAGGTCCGTCGTTGACACGAACGTCGCCGGCACGTACATAATGCCACCGCCGGGCAGGGAGACACGTTTCGATTCTTCCCACGCATCCAGCGGCGGGCCGTGCAACTCTTGCGCGTTTCGGGATCGCAGTGCCATCGGTGCATGCTCCTTCTTGACGGGAGAGTCGTTGCGTACGATCGCGCAGTCGGCCCGAGCGATGGCCCGCGTCTGCCACAAGGCACACCGGCCACACCGAGCGGCGACACACTACGCGCGGTCGCCCCACCGGCGGCGGAGCGTCTCAATACACAGGGCGTCACCAGTCGTCCTAACGGCTTGCTGCATTCGGGGCACTACCTGTTCTGCCTCGAAGCGATGCCGGCCGCGTCAGTATCGCGTTGCGATCATATCGCTGAAGAGAAGAATCTCCATGAGGCTGATACGAGAACGAGCGCAGCCCGAAAGACCGGACGATGTTTTTCTCGCCCACTAAGTATAGCACGTTACCACCGACCGCAGGGCGGCGCACTTCGCCTTCGTTAGCACGAACGCCCGTCACCAAAGGTAAAACGCCAACGATTCCTCGTTACGGTATCGCGGTTGGTTTGCGCTAGTCTCCCGTTACCGCCAGGCTTCGCAGCACGCCCACGTCGGTCAACTGCGTGCGCAACTGCTCCATCTGGGCATCGGTGAGTGGCGGGATCGGTGCAGCGGTGTACCGCTCGCAGAGTCCTTTCAGGGCATACTGCGCCTTCATTGGTGCAGGGAAGGTACCGACCTGCATGGCGGCGCTGGCGCGAGCGACTGCCTCCTGCAAGGCGACGGCCCGCATGACATCCCCTTCCCGGTACGCCTGATACAGCGCGACGAGTACGTCCGGCACGACATTCACCCCACCACCGATCAAGCCATGCCCACCAACGAACAGCGCGGAGGCGAGCATCGCGTCGGAACCGGTGTAGAGGGTAAATCCCTTATTACCGTCGGCGATACGCGCGAGCGTCGAAAAGTACCCGAAGTCGCCGCCCGAGTCCTTTAGCCCCATGATGTTCGGATGCTCGATCAGGTGGGCGACCGCTTCAGGCGGGATCTGCAGCTTTGTCATGCTCGGGATGTTGTAGATGATGATCGGTACGGGGCTGGCCTCGGCGATACGCTCGTAGTAGCCGATGATGCCGGCGGTATCGAGCCGGTAATAATACGGGGGCGGCACGAGCGCCCCGCGCGCCCCGGTGCCCGCGACCGTTTTGAGACTGGCGATAACCTCGGACACGACACTGCTGGCCGCGCCGGTAAAGACCACGCCCCGGCCATCCGTCGCCTCCAGCGTCGCGTCCAGGGCATACTGCCGCTGGGCGATGGTCAGCGCAGGCCCCTCGCCCGTCGAACCGAGGATCGAGAGGCCCGTTGCGCCATTCTCGAACAAGTAGTCCACGACGTTCTTGATGCCCACCGGGTCTACCTCGCCCTCTCGTGTGATGGGCGTCGCCATCGCGGCGTAGACACCGGGGTATTGCGCAGAAATCGCCATCGGTTGCCCTCCTGGTTGCGTTCGCCATCGCCCGTGTTTCAACAAACGAAGGGCGGCGTTTGACCGTGTGTCAGCGCGGAGCATCGTACCGTTGTATGCGCCGGTGCGTCAACGAAAATGCGCGACACGGGGAACCCAACCCCCGGCCCCTTCCCGCGAGGAAGGGGAGGGGACTCGCTGCAAGATCGGGGAGCTCGGTAAACACCACGGTATCGCGAAGAGTCACCCCTTCCCACGCCGAGGAACAGAAGGGGCCGGGGGTTAGGTTCTTCCAAGAACAGCAATTCGCGGTACAATCGCGTCGGCGATGAGACGACGAGAGAAGGGGAACGGCAATGCAGTTCGGCTTGCAGATCAACCCATACCTGAATGGCCCGACCGGCAATCCGTGGGACAGTGTGGAGCGCGTTGCGCGGGCGACCGATGCAAGCGCCTTCGATTCCCTCTGGGTCTACGACCACTTCCTGTACGAGGGCGGCTACCCCGGCCATCCGCATTCCGAGCCGGTAATGGAATGCTTCACCACCCTGGGAGCGATTGCCGCGATCACGCGGCGCGTCCGGCTCGGTCAGCTCGTCCTCGGCGTGCCATATCGCAACCCGGCAGCGATGGCGAAGATGGCAACAACGCTCGACCAGATCAGCCACGGGCGTTCGATCCTCGGCCTCGGGGCGGGCTGGCACAAGCGTGAGTACGAAGCATACGGCTGGGGAGAATTCGAACCTGTTTCGACACGCATGGCGCGCCTGGAGGAAGCCCTGCGCGTCGTGCTGGCGATCTGGACCGAGCGCCCGGCGCACTTCGAAGGGACGTATTATCGCCTCGATCAGGCGCTGGAAAACCCATCGCCGATCCAGCAGCCTCACCCGCCAATCATGGTCGGCGGCAGCGGCGAAAAAGTGACGCTACGCCTCGTCGCCCAGTACGCCCAGTTCTGCAATGTTTCGGGCGATCCCGAAACAGTCGAACGCCTTTTCGCGCGCTTGCGCGAGCATTGCGCGCGACTCGACCGACCCTATGAGGCAATCACGCGCTCGATCTATGCGACGGTCGTGGTGGGCGAGGACGACGCAGCGGTCGCGGCGAAGCGCGAGCGGTTGGGCGAGTTCACTCCCCCCGGCACGCTGATCGGCACGCCCGATCAACTGATCGAGATTTTCCAGGGGTACGCGCGGGTCGGCTGTCAGTACGTCGTCTTCCGCACGCCGGATTGGGTAGATGTCGAGCCGGTGCAACTCTTCGCCGAGCGGGTCATCCCGGCACTGGCGGAAGCCTGAGCAAGGGCCGGTAACGTCGCATGCATGGGTATGCACAGAGACGGAGTTAGGTCAGCGTCGGTTATCCGCCGGGTAGATCGGGGCGGGTTCGGCGTCGCGCGCTTCGGGGATGCGGAGATGGCGGAGCGATTCGCGCATGGTTGGGTAGGCGCGCTCGAAGTAATCGCGCTCCTCCGCCGTAACGGTCAGGTCCGCGACGGCGATGAGGTGATCCACCGTTGCCGCGACATCCGCCTTCGTTGGTTTCGTCATGCCGTCACCTCCTTCACGTCATCCGTCTCCGGCACGCGGGTATGCCAATCCGTAATCCGCTGATAGGCATCGCCGACGCGCAGAAGGATCGGCTCCGTGAAGGGCACGCCGACGATTTGCATGCCAATTGGCAGCCCCCCGGTCGAGAAGCCGCAGCCGACGCTGAGCGCGGGGAAGCCCACGAGGTTCCAAACGCCGGTGAATGTGGGCGTCGTGTCTACCTTTGTGCCATTGTAACTCGCGAAGGTCGGCGCGACGGCGGTCGAGGTCGGGACAATCACGACATCTACCACGCGCATCGCCGCCGTCCACGCGTCGCGCACCACCGAACGCACCCGCTGCGCCTGCACGAAATCCGCCGCTGTGTAGAACATGCCGTGCATCAGACGCAGCCGCGTGTGCATGCCGTACAATTCCGGCCGCTCACGCAAACCCGCTTCGTGATACGCATACGCTTCCGCGCTGATCGTCACACGCTGCGCCGCCGCCGCGCTTTCGCTGTGCGGCAAATCAATCTCCACGATCGTCGCGCCCGCATCACGCATCGCGTCCACCGCCGCGAGGACGGCCGTTTTCACCTCGGTATCCAACTCCGGCGCGCCGAAGAAGTAATTGCGCGGGATGCCGATGCGCACCCCGGCAAGTGTGCCGTCCAGCCCCGCCGTCATCGAGGGCACGGGAAGGTTGACGGTGCAGGGATCGGCGGGGTCGTACCCGGCGATCACATCGAAAAGGATCGCGCAGTCCCGCGCGGTGCGCGCCATCGGCCCGACGGTGTCGAGGCTATAGCCGAGCGGAACGGCCCCTTCCTTGCTGACGCGCCCAAAGGTCGGCTTGAGGCCGCTGATCCCGCAATACGACGCCGGACCGCGAATCGAGCCGCCGGTATCCGATCCAAGCCCACCGAGCGCCAACCCCGCGCAGATCGCCGTGCCGGTGCCGGAACTCGATCCGCCCGGCGTCCGGGTCGGATCCCACGGATTCCGGGCAATCGGGAAGCCGGTCGCGGGGTCGGGCCAGCCAATCGCGAACTCGTGCAGGACGGTCTTGCCGATGGGAATCGCGCCCGCATCGCGCAACTTCCGTACGACCGTCGCGTCCGCCCGCTGCCCCCACGCCGGGTCGAGCACACGGCTGTTCGCGGTCGTCGGCGCATCGTGTGTGGCAAGGAGGTCCTTGATCGCCAGCGGGACGCCCATCAGCGGTCCACGATCCATACCACGTGCGAAATCCGCGTCCGCCGCGTATGCCGCCCGCATCGCTGCCTCGTCCATGATGACATTGAATGCGCCGAGCCGCTCCTGGGCCGCATGGCAACGGGCGAGCAACGCCTCCGTCAGTTCCGTTGCCGTGATCTTCCCGCTCCGTAGCCACTGTCCGGCCTCGACAATCGTTCCGGGTACCTCAGCCACCGCGCGCTCCTTTCTCCACAATCCTTCGTGTGTCATGTATACCAGACACCGCATGCCGCCGCTATCGGCGCGATGCGCGCAGTATCGAGATGGACTTCCAGCAGTCGCGGGCGGCACGGACGGAGCATTTCCGCTCTACGAGGAAATAGCCGCACGCCCCTTGACGTTAGTACCCCTGAGTGGCACAGTCACGATATGAAGTTGCAGTTCGTGTATCTGCCACCATTCGAGCGCACGATGCATGGCCTGCTCACTGATGAGGGAATATAGGCTATCGAAAATGAACTGCTGGATGATCCGCGCCGGGGTGATGTGATCCCGGAAACGAACGGCGTTCGCAAAATGCGCGTCGCACTTCCCGGTCGTGGGCAAGCGGGGCGGCGCACGGATAACGTATCTCTATGTCGAGGTGAAGGATCGGATCTACTTCATTCTCGCCTACGCCAAGAACGTCAGGGGCAACACGACACCGGCAGAGATCAAAATGCTCGCGTCCGCTGAAAGGGGAATGATGATGAACGATCCGACCATTGAACCGCTCGTCGTCACCGACGAGAACTTCGGCGCATTGCTCATCCAGGGGCTCCAGGAAGCCATTGCCTTCGAGCGAGGCGAGATTACCGCGCGGGTCCGTATCCGCTCAAAGGTGGCGATTCCGCCGCCGCCGCCCTACGATGCCAGGCGTATCCAAGCGGTACGGCGGAAGTTGAAACTCAACCAGCGCGACTTTGCGAGCGCACTCAACGTCAGCGACAAGACCGTGAAGGCATGGGAGCAGGGCATAAAGCCACCCGGCGGTTCGGCACTCCGCCTCTTGGAGATTATTGAGCGGCACCCTACAGTGCTGGAAGAACAAGGAAGCATCCAATGAAGATCACCGACATCCGCACGGCAGAGGTCAAGGGGCACGGCTACTCGACCTATGTGCGCATCTATACCGACGAGGGCGTGATCGGCAATGGCGAGTGCATCCACGGCGGCGAGGGCTGCCCGGCAATGATCCACGCACTCAAGCAGTACGTCATCGGTGAGGACCCGGTGAATGTGGACATGTTGTTCGAGAAGATGCGCCGCTCGCGTCTCTTCGATGGCGGGATGTCCGGCGCGACCGTCACGGCGATGACGGGCATCGAGATCGCCCTGTGGGACCTCGCGGGGAAAATCCTCGGCGTGCCGGTCTATCAACTGCTCGGCGGCAAGTTCCGCGATACCGTCCGCCTGTATTGCGACAGCCATGCGGGCAAGGACTTTTCCCCCGGCTCATACGCGCAGCGGGCAAGGGAGGTCGTCGCGCTCGGCTTCGATGCGATCAAGTTCGATGTGGACGAGCGGAGCCACGGCTTCCGCAACGACAAATGGAACTGGAATGCCTCCGGCCCCGAAGTGGAATGGATGACCGACCGCGTCGCGGCGGTGCGCGAGGCCGTCGGACCGACGATTGATCTCGCCATTGACATGCACGGTCGGTACGACACGGCGAGCGGCATCCGCGTCGCCCGGGCGATGGAGCCGTTCAATCTGCTCTGGCTCGAGGAGCCGGTGCCGCCGGAGAATGTCGCGGCGATGCGCGAGGTGAAGCTGCATTCCCCCGTGCCGCTCTGTGCGGGCGAGAATTTGTATCTGCGCTGGGGTTTCCGCGACCTGATCGAGCAGCAGGCGGTGGACACGATCATGCCGGACATCCCGAAGTGCGGCGGACTTTCGGAGTGCCGCAAAATCGCCAATATGGCGGAGGTCTACTACATCCAGTTCGCGCCGCACAATGTCTGCGGCCCGCTCGGCACGATGGCCTCGGCCCACGTCTGCGCGACGATCCCGAACTTCCTCGTTATGGAGTGGCATTGGGTGGATTACGAGGGCTGGGACGACTTCGCCACCAGCGATCAGCCCGTCATCCAGAACGGCCATGTCGCCCTGACCGACAAACCGGGTATTGGCTTGGAAGTGAACGACGACGCACTTGTTCCCTATCTCCGACCCGGCACAACGCTCTTCGGCCCGACCCCGACGACGTAACGAGGACTGAGGAATGAAGACCGGGTGGGGAATGACTCGCCCGGTCTCGTCGTGCGCAGCGGACCATTGGATGCGATTGGGCGTCCTATTGATAACCGCGTGTGGCCGGTACCAACGAGGGGGGTGAATTCCATCCAAATGGTTGGGGTGTGGCGGATTGCCGCCACGCATACTGACCCCTGAAGGAAATGTCCAGGCGCGCGGCCGCACGGCTTGAAAGATAAACGAGTAATTGAGGCGATACAATGCGAGCATTACGACGGACGCACACGATTCTCGCGATTGCCTGGGCTGTTATGGCGGTTGATATCGCGACACTAATTCTCACACTCGTCGCGCAGTATGCATGACCGGGTACGGACGCTGGGTACTCCGCCGTTTGTTCGCGACATTCATCCGGGCATGAATTGTGCTATTATTGTCAAGTGGCGAGGAAGGAATGGCCAGATGGAAGGGTGCGCTCCGGTCACATTTCTTCCCGTCTACGGATCACCCGTTGCTCTTGAAAGGAGCGCATCATGGTTACCACTCTTCTGCGATCACCGGACCTATCCTGCGAACATTGCGTTGCGACTGTCAAGCGAACTGCGGAGCAGTTCGATGGCGTGGAGTCGGTAGACGCGGACGTCACGACCCAAACGATCACGCTCACCTACGATCCAACCAAAGCGGATCTCGTACGGATTACCGACGCGCTGGAAGAATCAGGCTACCAGATCCAGCGCTAGTCGTGCGATACTGCCGCTATGGCGGCGCAATCAACAAACGCTCGAGGAGCGACCGGTAGCCGCTGCAACAACGGTTCGCCCGTCGCTTCTTCATTTCACGGCGATGGCAGAATAAGGCCAGCAACATGAGCGAAACGGCCGGACAGTTCTAGGACAGCATCGCGGACGAGTGGCGGGCGCGGCGCACGCCGCATCGGGAGCGATCGGCGCGATTGGCAAAATTTCTCGGCTGCACGCCGGGAAGCATGATTCTCGACACAGGCCGTGGCGCGGGTGCGATCAGCGTGCCACTCGGCGAGCAAGGATATCGGATACGGGGTATTGACGCATCAGAGCGGATGATCGCCAATGCACGAGAGGTTGCGCACGCGCATCATCGCGCCGATGACAGCGCACAATTTGCGGTGGGAGACATCGAGCGCATTGCGTTTCCCGATGCCACATTCGATGCAATCATTGACTTCGCACATCAACCGGGTAATGCACTCGCCGAATTTTCGCGCGTCCTAAAGCCAGGCGCGCGGCTACTGATGAGCACGCTTGGCGCGTACTCACCGATCAAGCGCGACTGGTGGTGCCGTTTTCTCTCTGACGACGATATGGCACGTGTCCGCAATTACGTGC
>JBBSFO010000190.1:0-8338 GCA_038238655.1 Thermomicrobiales bacterium
CGCCGCCGGATGCCTACTGGCCGGCGATCTGCGCGGTGCTGAAGAAGCACGACATCCTCTTCATCGCCGACGAGGTAATCAACGGCTTCGGGCGCACCGGCACGATGTTCGGTGTCCAGCAGTACCGCGTCCAGCCAGACATTATGGCGATGGCGAAGGGAATCACCTCCGGCTACGTGCCGCTCGGTGCGGTCGGCGTGACGGACGAAATTTATGAGCGGATGATCGGGCCGGACACAATGTTCATGCACGGCTTCACCTACTCCGGTCACCCGGTCGCCTGCTTCGTCGCGCTGCGGAACATCGCGATCATCGAGGATGAGGACCTGCCCGCGAAGGCAGCGGCGCGTGGCAAGCAACTGCTCGCGGGCCTCAACGAACTGAAGGTACACCCGAATGTCGGCGATGTGCGTGGCAAGGGTATGATGGCGATTGTCGAACTCGTCGCGGACAAGCCAACGAAGGCGCGCTACGACGCAGTGGCAGATGTCGGCAACAAGTTGCAAGCGGCAACGCGCAAGCGGGGGCTGATCGTACGGTGCTCGGATACCAGCATCGCCATTGCCCCACCGCTCGTGCTCACCACCGACGAAACCGACCGCCTCGTCGGCATTGTCGGTGATGCGATCACGGAAGTATTGGGGTAGGAAAGCGACAGCAGTAGCGCATGGCGATCACGGAAGGGGCCGCATGGTTGTGCGGCCCCTTTTGGTTTCTCGCACCGATGCGATCATGCCGAACAGCACATGGAGCATTCAGCATCCCCGTCGCGGATTTCCGATCAGGAGGCCAGGCGTGTGGATCGTGGACGGAAAAGGTCGCGGAACCCGATGCGGGGGTAACGCTCCGCCGCGCGAATCGGAGCGACAGGGGGCCAACCGGACGGAGACGCACCAGTGGCGATCTGGGATCGGGCATCGTCAACGGCGGCGCGCAGTGCCTCTGCAGTCGGGAAACGCAACGTGGCGTGCGGTGCGAGGGCACGCCGCACAATCGCGTCCGTAGATGGCGAAAGATGCAGATTTGCCCACGCCGATGGTGCGATGCCATTCGTCGCCGAAGCCTGAATCCCTGTCAGCATTTCACAAAGCACCAACCCGAGATCGTGGAGATCGGCCCCCGCATTGACTGACATGGTGAGCGTATTGGTCGCCGATTGAGTAGCCTCCGCTAAATCGGGTGCGCACACCCCCGTCGTCTGCGCGCACCCGAAATCGGTGACTTTCACCTGCCCACCCGCCGCAAGCAGGATGGTGTGCGAACAGATATCCCGATGCACAACGCCGCGTTCGTGGGCAGCGGCGAGAGCGGCGGCAACGTGAGAAGTGATCTCGAGCGCCCGTGCTTCGGCTAACCGCCCACCGATGCGAAGATGCTCGCCGAGGCTTGGTCCGGTCACATGCTCCATGACGATGTAATACGTGCCGCCAGAGGAGCCAAAATTGTAGACGGAGATCAGGTTTGGGTGGCTGAGTGTGGCGGCGATGCATGCCTCGCGCCGAAAACGCTCGACATACGCGGGGTCTGCGGCGAGCGGTGGATGGAGCGCCTTGAGGACAACCGAACGGCGCAGAAACTGGTCGTGCGCCAGAAAGATCGTCGCGCTTCTACTCACATGGATGCGATGGGTAATCGCGTACCGCCCATCAACGATCGGTCCCATGCTCTCCATTGCTACCGCCGCCCTTGTTGTATACCGATTCCCCGGATGGGAAAATTGTTCTTGTCTGCCGCATAAGGCAGGAACCGTGCCGCGACGTTCCAATCACGCGTCGGGAACGTATAATGGGGGTCGTTCGTCAGCGGATCGGGAAGGAACAGGGGGCTGCGATGGTCGCGATCGAGAAAAGCCAGAGATACCAGGCGATGGAAGCGCAGTGGCAGCGGGGCGAACCGGTGATTATGGATGGCGGCATCGGCTCCGAGTTGCAGGCGATGGGCTACCCGCCCGCCGACGTGAAGCAATCACTGAACTTCACGTGGGGCGCGATGGCGCTCTACGATAACCCGGAAATCGTCAAAGCGATGCACCGGCGCTATGTAGATGCGGGCGCGGAAATCCTGCTCACCAACACGTTCCTCTTCCACCGCTGCGTGCAACTGGAAGCGGACGGCGATCTGGCCGTGCCCGCCGGGACGTGGCAGGAAAAGGCACGGCTATCTGTGCGGCTCGCGCGGGAAGCGGCGGCGGAAGGGGGCAAACCGGATATCGCCGTCGTTTTCGTGATGATGATTCAGGATGGCCCGAAGCAGGAATGGCAGCGCAATGGCCCCTCCGTCGAGAAAGGCTCGAAGGATTGGGAAGATCGCGTCTCCGTCGCGTATCTCCGCGAACTCGGCAAAGCCTTCGGAGATGACCGGCCGGACGCGTTCATGGTTGAACTCGCCCCGCCAATCCCACACGACCTCGCCTTCCCACACTTCGAGGCGCTGGTCGCGAGCGGCATCCCAACGTGGATCTCCTACCGCCGCCGGGTCGGGCGACCCGTCGAGATTTTCGGCAACGACCTACCGGAAGACGGCGACCTGTTCGGTCGCGCTGCACAGAAATTGGAGGAGATCGGCGTCGCGGCGCTGCTCGTCCACTGCCTGCCACCAGAGAAGGCACACGGCGTCGCCGCGTGGCTGCGCGAATACACCGCGCTCCCGCTCGGCGTCTACCCGAACAATGGGCGGTACGACATGTGGAAATGGGAGTGGCAGCACACGATCACCCCGGAGCAACTGGCCGAGCATGCGCGCGCCTACGCCGCCGAAGGCTTCAGCATCATCGGCGGCTGCTGCGGCGTCCGCCCCGACCACATCACCGCCATCGCGAATGCGCTGAAGCCAACAAGCGTTGTTTGATGCGGACAAACCGGGGAGAACCGCAAAGACGCAAAGGACGCAAAGGACGCAAAGAAACTTCTTTGCATTCTCTGCGTCTTCTCTGCGCCCTCTGCGGTGCCGATGTGTCCCGCTCGATGCCTTTTCGATCAGTCGGGAGGAAACCGATGGCCACGACGACGTTTCCGCTGCTGTTCAGCCCGCTACGTCTCGGGCATCGCGACGCGCCGAACCGGATCGTCTCGACGAGCCACGGGACGAACTTCGCTGAGAACGGCGCGCCGAGCGAGCGACTGATTGCCTACCACGCGGCGAAGGCGGCGGGCGGCTGCGGCACGGTGATGATGTTCGGCTCGGCGGCAGCTTCGGCGCTCACGCCGATCCCGCCGAACCATGTCAACCTCTGGGATCCCGCCGCTCTCCCGGGTCTGCGCGCCGCCGCAGCGACCGTTCAGGCGCATGGCGCGCTCGCAATCAGTCAGGTGGCCTGCACCGGGCGACGCACGCGCAACCAACCGGATCAACTCGGCTACGGCCCTTCCGATACTGTGAGCGAGATCGCCCACGATATCCCGCACGTCCTCTCGATGCCCGAAATCCGCCGCTTCGTGGACGACTACGCCGCCGCCTGTCGCACGCTGAAGGAGTGCGGCTTCGATGGCGCGGACCTCGCCTTCTACGATGATCAGTTGCCGGACCAGTTCTGGGACCCGTCGGTCAACAAACGCGCCGATGCGTACGGCGGCTCGCTGGAAAACCGGATGCGCTTCTCGCTGGAAGTCCTGGAGGCGATTCGGGGCGCGGTCGGGCGCGATTTCATCGTCGGCGCGCGGGTTTCCGGCGACGACTACCTGCCGGACGGATTGGAACCGGGAGAGTTGCTGGAGATCATCACGCGGCTCGACCGGACCGGGATGCTCGATTATTTCACCGTCACAGGCGGCACGATCCAGACCTTGCGCTCGCGCGGCTACAACATCCCGCCCGCCTACTTTCCACAGGGGACGTTCGTCGAGATGGCGCGGCGCGTCAAGGCGGCGGTTGACGCGCCGGTGATCGTCACGGGGCGGATCATCACGCCGCAGCAGGCGGAGGATGTGCTGCAGAGCGGCGCGGCGGACATGGTCGGCATGACGCGCGCCCTGATCGCGGACCCCGAACTGCCCCGCAAGGCGCACGCGGGGCAATTGGATGACATCCGGGTCTGCATGGGCTCGAATGAGGGCTGCATTGATCGCCTCTATTTCGGCCTGCCGATCGGCTGCGTGCAGAACCCGGTCATCGGGCGCGAGCGAGAATGGGGCACACTCATCCCGGTGGCCGCGCCAAAACGGGTCGTGGTCGTCGGGGGCGGTCCGGCGGGGATGGAGGCGGCGCGCGTCGCGGCGGAGCGCGGGCATACGGTCACGCTCTTCGAGCAGTCGGACGTGCTGGGCGGCGCGATCCGCATCGCCGCCCGCGCGCCGGGCTGGGAAGCGTATACCGGCGTCATCGAATGGCTCGGGCGTCAACTGACGAAATTGCCCGTCACCATCCGGCTTGGCTGTGAGGCGACGACCGATTCGATCATCGCGGAGGCGCCGGATGTGGTGATCGTCGCGACGGGTGCGCTCCCCCGCCGCCCCTATCTCCCCGGCGCGGACTTGCCGCATGCGGTGACGGTCGCCGATGTGCTCGCGGGCAAGGCGGCGGTCGGCGAGCGATGCGTCATCCTCGATGAAACGGGCTACACACCCGGCCCCAAGGCGGCGGACGCCCTCAGTCTCGCCGGGCACCGCGTGGAGATCGTTACGCGCCACTACAGCCTCGGCGAGGACATCGGCACGACCGTCCGCGCCGTGCTGCACGAGCGATTGCTCCGCCGGGGCGTGACGATCACGACACTGACGCGCCCTATCGCCATCCGGTTGGATGGCGTGCGCGTCGTCAACGTCCTGACCGACACGGAGGGCTTCATCCCGGCAGACACGGTTATCCTCTCCTCCGGCGGCATCGCACAGGATGGCCTCTACCACGCCCTCACCGCACACGCCGAAGCCCATCCTCTGCCGCTTGCCTTGCACCTGATCGGCGATGCGCTCGCCCCACGCCACCTCCGCCACGCGATGACCGATGGCGCGCGAACCGGCCGCGCGGTGTGAGGAACCGGCAGAGCCGCAGAGATGACAGAGGATGCAGCGGGAAAACTAACCACGAAGGCACGAAGAGCGCGAAGAACGCGAAGAAAAGAAATCCTCCTTCTCCCCATTCGCGCTCTTCGTGCCTTCGTGGTTCAACTCCCTTTCCCTAGCTGCGGCTCGGCGGTTCTCCCCGGTTTCATTCCGGATTCTGGTTGCTATCGGCCGGTTTGAGGCCGAGGGTCCAGAGGGTCGGGTGTTCGTTGGACGTGCCGGAGCGGGTAGATTGCCACCATGCCCGCAGTCGCGTCGTGAGGAAACGGAAGCGCGCCAGCGTCCAGCCGACGATGACGACGAATAGGGCGACGCCGCCGAGTTTCGCCCACATCTCCTGCACCGCGCCGCCCGCCGGCACGCGCGTCCCCTGCAACTGGCTGACGCCGACGCCGTAGTCGTAGACCATCTGACCGCCGAAATAGCCCGTCAGAACGATACAGGCGATCAGCACGACGCCAAGCGCGAGGTAACCGAACACGCCCGCACCGAACAGTCCGTTCACATTGCCGAGCCGCATCCCGACCATGATCAGGCAGCAGAGGACGATCAACGCGGCGAACAGCTCATGCCGGTGAAGGATCGTCAATGAACCTGCGTCCTTGGCCTCCTCCTCGGGGCCGGTCAGCGCCGCCACCGTCGCGCCGAAACTGCCGATGATCAGCGTATAAAAACCCGCCTGCGTCAAACTCGCCCGCCGAAATCCGACGCCGCATGCGTCCAGCACGACACTGACGATCAGGAGCGCAATTGGGAAATGGACGATGGCCGGGTGCAAGATCATGAACAATGCCCTCCGATGGAACGTTATGGCGATGGATTCCCTTCGTTCAACACCGAAAGCCAGGGCGATGGACACAGGAGAACAGCAATGAGCAATGAGAAGGGCTGCTTCCCCACTCATTGCTCATTGCTCGTTGCTCATTGCTGCTACAGGCTCTTCTGAATCGCCTTGATCCCTGCGACCATCCGGTCAAGGTCTTCCTCGGTGTTGTAGAAGCCGGTAGCGAGGCGGAGGGCGTCAGGGTTGTTGATGTATTTGACCACGTCGCGGATCGTCACATTGTGCTCCGCGAGCAGGCGGTTCTTCAGGTCGGTCGGTGTGATCCCCTTCACCGTGAAAGCCACGAGGCCCGCCAGATGATCGTCCGGCGTCACGACGGTGATGCCTTTCATCCCCGAAAGGGCCTTATGCGCGTACTCGCCAAGCCGCTTGATGCGCTTGTACGCCCAGTCCAGCCCGACTTCGTCGCGAATCCACTCGGTAGAAGCCTTCTGCCCGACCAGGAGCGGCAAGTTATAGCCGCCCACATCGAAGCGGCCCGCGCCCGCCGCCGGGGCGAACGTCGCACCGTAGTAATCGAGCGTGCCGTACGTCATGCCGCCGCCGAAGGTCTGCTCGAGTTCACCAATACTGCTCGGGCGGACATAGAGCGATCCGGTCCCTTCCGGCCCGCAGATCCATTTCTGGCCGGGACACGCATAGAAATCCGCACCCAGGTCGTCCATGTCGAGCGGTAGGGAGCCGAACGACTGCGCCGCGTCCACCGCAACGAGCACATCGTGGCTGTGCGCCATTGCGGTGATCTCCTTGACGGGCAGCACCGCGCCGGTCGTGTACGAGATATGCGAAATGACGATCATCCGCGTATGGGGGTTGATCAGTTGCTCGAACTGGCGCACGGTGTCGTTCGTCTTCATCTCGCCGACGCCAATGTCCGCGACACGGACGCGCGTGCCGTAGCGCCGCTTGGTGAGAAAGGTCGGCATTAGGCCACCGGGATGCTCGATGTTGGAGGTGATGATCTCGTCGCCGCGCTGCCAGCGATAGCCGGCAATGGCGATGTTCATGCCGTCCGTCGTCCGACCGGCGATGGCGACATCATCGGGCGTGCAGCCGAGGACGCCCGCGACCGCCGCCTTCGCTGCCGTCTTCGCTGCCATGATGCCGGGGTAATGGTTCGGCGCAATCCGCCCCTCGTTCAATTCCTCCATCATCACGTCATACATCGCCGTCACCGTCCGGCGCGGCAGCGGGCCGCAGGTGCCCGTGTTCAGATAGACCGTGTTCGTCACCGACGGCATCTCCTGCCGGATTTGCTCAACCTTTGTCTCCACCGCGATGGCCACAATGCACTCCCTTCCTCGGAAACGTCAGCAGTCGGCGGTCGCTCGATTTCCGCGAAGCCTGCCGTATCAGGACTCGCAATAAGCAACCGATATCCGCTACTGTTCCATTACTGGAGCGAATGCTACCACACCGCCAGACACACAGCGAAGGGCGATCAGTTCCTGCATCTCGGCTTCAGGGAGGGGGAATTGCCATATTCTGGCGCCATGCGCTCCAGCGCCGACCCAGGCGGACGACGACCGAAGATGCGTTGGCAACGCCGGACCCAGCATTTCAATCCGAATCGTTCCTCATCGAACTGCATACCCGTACGAGATTACTGGCTACTGACAACGACCGGGCCGCTCGGTGTCGGGCTGCCGCGCGTGGGTTCGAGTGTCACTTGCAGTGCTTCAGGCGGCGTCGCATTCGCCAGGTTCTCGATGATGCGGAGCGCGCTACTGTCGGCGTCCGGTTCCATCGTACCGAGCGATATCCATTGCCCATCGTGCCGCGCCCAGACCTGATACCGCTGACCGGCGGGGGCGGGGGCGAAGTCCTCGAAGGTCATCACCGCGAGCGCTTCACCGGAGCGACCCCGATAGGTCGCGTGCGTTTTCACCGAAAGACCGGGCGCAGCGGTGAGGCGAATCGGTGTAACATCACTCGACGTAACGAGACGCAGGGCACGCACCTGCGTCTGTACCGTCGCCTGCTGCCCGTGATCGCGGATGCCCAGCGCGGCGAGCAGCCCTGCCAGAAGCGTCAGCACGACGATCAGCATCGGGGTCAGGGAGACTCGCAACTTCTGCAACCCGGCGCGAATGCGCGTCTTGGTCGTGCCGAGCGGCACATCGAGGAAGGTGGCGATCTGCTCGTGCGTCAGGTCGTCGAAAAAGGCGAGGCTGAGCGCCTGCCGCTGCGGCGGCGGGAGATGTGTGACGGCCTCCTGCACCACCGCGCGGCGATACTCCCGCCATGCCGCTTCGTCTGGCGGGGGGCTGTCGTCCGGCACCGTCATCAGGCGCAGCCCTTCGGGATCGGCAACAGCGGCCGGGCGGCGACCCCGGCGGCGCAGTTCATTGATAATCCGCAGATGCGCGATCCGCAATACCCACGGACGAAATGCGCCGCGCGCCGGGTCGAATGTCCCCGCCTTGCGCCAGACAACGAGAAAGACATCCTGCGCGATCTCCTCAGCGGCAGCGCGGTCAAGCGTTTGCGCGGCGAG